>NZ_RZRQ01000560.1:0-2390 GCF_003997785.1 Mesorhizobium sp. M7D.F.Ca.US.004.01.2.1
CGTGAGCGCGACATAAATATCCCGGCCATCGTGCAGACTTCGCAGGGCGGCATCGAGACCGTGGTTTCGGCGATGCGCCATGGCGCCTTCGATTTCGTCGTCAAGCCGGCGTCTCCCGACAGGCTGCAAGCGTCGATCGGCAATGCGCTCAAGGTCGAGGCCGTCGAGGGCGAGGTCAAGCGCACGTCGCGCCGGCGTGGCGGCCTTCTGACCTTCAAGGACATGATCACGCACAGCCCCGCCATGGACAGGGTGATCCGCCTTGGCCAGAAGGCTGCGGTATCCAACATCCCGATCCTGATCGAGGGCGAGTCCGGCGTCGGCAAGGAGCTGGTGGCGCGCGCCATCCAGGGCAGCGGCGACCGCCGCTCGAAACCCTTCGTGACCGTCAATTGCGGCGCCATTCCAGACAATCTGGTCGAATCGATCCTGTTCGGCCACGAGAAGGGCTCGTTCACCGGCGCCACCGACAAGCACACTGGAAAATTCGTCGAAGCGCATTCGGGCACGCTGTTTCTCGACGAGATCGGCGACTTGCCGCTCGACGTCCAGGTCAAGCTGTTGCGCGCCGTGCAGGACGGTGAGGTCGATCCGGTCGGCGGACGCTCAACCGTCAGGGTCGACATCAGGTTGATTTCGGCGACGCACCGCAACCTCCTGCAGCAGGTCAAGGACGGCAAGTTCCGCGAGGATCTGTTCTACCGGCTGAACGTCTACCCGATCTTCGTGCCGCCGCTGCGCGACCGCCGCGACGACATCCCCTATCTGGTCACCCATTTCATGGACAAGGTAGCGCCGGCCGATCCGCGTCATCGCCTGCAAGGCATTTCGGCGGCAGCACTTGCCGTGCTGCAGGCCTATGACTGGCCCGGAAACATCCGGCAGCTCGAAAATGCCGTCTTCCGGGCCTCGGTGCTTTGCGAAGGCGATGTGCTGACCACGGGCGACTTCCCGCAGATTCGGGCGCAGGTGGAAGGCACCGTCAACCTCGATGCGCACGGCGATGCGCCGTCGTCCCTGCCTCTGGAGGAGCGCGACGAGGAAGCCTTGCCCGGTGAGGGTGGCCCGGCGACCGCGTCCGATCCGCCGGCCAGGCTGCAGCCTCGCTTCGGCACGTTGCTGGCGCTCGACGAACGCGGCAATGTGCGTGCGCTGGCCGATGTCGAACTCGAAATGATCAAGCTCGCCATCGATCACTACAACGGCCAGATGAGCGAAGTCGCCCGCCGACTCGGTATCGGCCGCTCGACGCTTTACCGCAAGCTCAAGGAATACGGCATCGACCCGGAGACCGGCCGTGTCGACCGGCTCGCTTCCTAAGGTGTGCCGATATTCAGGTGATGCCGGCCTGCGAACGATAGTTTCCTGCGCTTCCGGTGCTCACGTACCCAAATGTACGCTCCGCTCCGGTTCTCGGAACCCATCGTTCTCGACTCGGCCAGACCTGAATCTCAACACACCTTGAAGCGCAGGATCTTTCCGAAAACCGTTCCCGCTCCCTGCTGCGCTGCCTTCGGTCCGGGATCTGCTTCGGCCACAAGGCCGGCGCCAGCTTGCAATGCCACAACAGGCCCTGTATCGGCCTTTCGGCGGGATTGTGGCAGTCCTATGGACAGCTCTGTTCACGCATTAAGGCTAACGGTAACAGATCGTGTTTGGGGCGAAGGCGGAAATCTGATCTAAACCAGCGGTTTACCAAGAAATCCTGTGAACGATTTTTGACGGGATATCGCCACGGTGTTACCGCATTTCGGCTTCAATAAGCGATGATTAACCATTAGGATCGATATTCGGATGTGAGGATGACACATCCGTTTGGACAAATCCGGGGACAAACGGCAGCCTGCAGGGCCTTTTGATTTGAACAGAATCGAACGACACACAAACGGGCGGCACCATCATTTGAGCGTCTGGCCGAAATGGCTGGCGGTGTTGATTGTCGCTTTTGGTTTTGTTGCCGCGGCTGCGACCGGAGCCAGCGCCGAAACACGTTCGCTGAAGCTCTATCATCTCCACACCCACGAGAAGGCCGAGATCGTCTACAAGCGCAACGGCCGCTACGTTCCCGAGGGTCTCAGGAAGATCAACATCATTCTGCGCGACTGGCGCCGCAACGAGCCGACCAAGATGGATCCGCGTCTGCTGGATCTGGTCTGGGAGGCGTATCGGGAAAGCGGCGCCACGGACTACATCCAGGTCGTCTGCGGCTATCGCTCGCCGTCGACGAACTCGATGCTGCGCAGCCGCAGCAGGGGCGTCGCCGAGAAGAGCCAGCACATGCTCGGCAAGGCGATGGATTTCTACATTCCCGGCGTGCCGCTGAAGAAGCTGCGCAACATCGGTCTCAAGATGCAGGGCGGTGGCGTCGGCTACTATCCGTCATCCGGTTC
>NZ_RZRQ01000561.1:0-2389 GCF_003997785.1 Mesorhizobium sp. M7D.F.Ca.US.004.01.2.1
GCACGATACCCCCCAGCAGAGCCTGTTTGGCAAGATGATGCGCTTCGATTCCTCGGGCTGCGTGCGCGTGCAGAATGTGCGCGACCTCGTCACCTGGATCCTGCGCGACACGCCGGGCTGGGACCGTCAGCATTTCGAGGCGGCGATCAAGACCGGCGAAAACACGCCGATCCAGATTACCAACCCGGTGCCGGTCCACTTCCTCTATCTTTCGGCCTGGTCTACGGCCCCAGGCGTCGTGCAGTTCCGCGACGACGTCTACGCGCTCGACGGCAACAACGAGCTGCAGATCACGTCATCGCTTTAAGTGACTGATTTTTTTATAAAAAGGCCGCCGCTCAGGGCGGCCTTTTCGTTGCTCGGGTGCCGCTGTGTTTCTCGCGGGAGGGGCGGCTGGACAGATCGGCCGGCTTTGCGCATGGTCGGCGGGAAAGTCTGGAACCGGGCCATGGAAGTCGCTGTTCATTCTGGCCGTACGCGTCCTCGTCGCCGTGTCCGGCGCGCTGGTGCGTCTGGCGCGCGAGGCCTTGCTGAAGGTCGCAAGGCGAGGAAATAGCGACCTGCTGGCTTCGCTGGCGCAATCCGGCCAGCAAATTTCGCGCGGCAAACGTGGCGGGGCGAAAACAACTGTGTTAATGGCGCGGCGAACCTTCGCAGCCCCCGAACCCCGAGGATTTCAGGCCATGGCAACAGCAGCGGCAGTGTCGAACAAATTCGAATCCTTCTTCGAAACCACGCTGGCTGACGCCGATCCGGAGATTTTCGGCGCCATCCGCAACGAACTCGGTCGTCAGCGTCACGAGATCGAGCTGATCGCCTCGGAAAACATTGTTTCCCGCGCCGTGCTTGAAGCGCAGGGCTCGATCATGACCAACAAATACGCCGAGGGCTATCCGGGCAAGCGTTACTATGGCGGCTGCCAGTTCGTCGACGTGGCCGAGGAACTGGCCATCGAGCGGGCAAAGAAGCTGTTCGGCTGCAACTTCGCCAACGTCCAGCCGAATTCCGGCAGCCAGATGAACCAGGCAGTGTTCCTGGCGCTCTTGCAGCCAGGCGATACTTTCATGGGCCTCGACCTAAATTCCGGCGGCCATCTGACCCACGGTTCGCCGGTCAACATGAGTGGCAAATGGTTCAAGGTCGTCTCCTATGGCGTGCGCCAGGACGACCATCTGCTCGACATGGACGCCATCGAGAAGACCGCGCATGAGACCAAGCCGAAGCTGATCCTGGCCGGCGGCACCGCCTATTCGCGCGTCTGGGACTGGAAGCGTTTTCGCGAGATCGCCGATGCGGTCGGCGCCTACCTGATGGTCGACATGGCGCACATCGCTGGCCTGGTCGCCGGCGGCGTGCATCCGTCACCGCTGCCGCACGCCCATGTCGTGACCACCACGACGCACAAGTCGTTGCGCGGCCCGCGCGGCGGCATGATCCTGTGCAATGACGAGGACATCGCTAAGAAGATGAACTCGGCGGTGTTCCCCGGCTTGCAGGGCGGCCCACTGATGCATGTCATCGCCGCCAAGGCGGTGGCTTTCGGCGAAGCGCTGAAGCCGAGCTTCAAGGTCTACGCCGAGAGCGTAGCCGCCAACGCCAAGGCGCTTGCCTCCAGTCTCAAGGAAACCGGGCTCGACATCGTCTCCGGCGGCACCGACAACCATCTGATGCTGGTCGACCTCAGGCCCAAGAACGCCACCGGCAAGCGCGCCGAGGCAGCGCTGGGCCGCGCCAACATCACCTGCAACAAGAACGGCATCCCGTTCGATCCAGAAAAGCCTTTTGTCACCTCGGGCGTGCGTCTCGGCACCCCGGCCGGCACCACGCGCGGCTTTGGCCAGGCCGAATTCCGCGAGATCGGCAAGCTGATCGCCGAAGTGCTGGATGGTCTCAAGGTCGCCAATTCCGACGAGGGCAATGCCGCTGTCGAAGCCGCGGTCAAGGCCAAGGTCGTGGCGCTGACCGATCGTTTCCCGCTCTATCCCTATCTCGGCTGAGGCGATAGGAGGTCTTACCGCCTGTTGCGACGACAAGCGTCTCAGCAGGCCGGGCGACCGGCAGGAGCCTTGATGATGCGACTATTTCGGTTCGCCGACCTTGGCGCCGTTGGCGTTCTGGCCGCTTTGATGGCCTTGCCGCTCCCCGGCGTCGCCTTGGCGCAGACCGCCCCTGCTCAAGCCGCGCCCGCGCAACCCGCCCCTGCCCAGGTCGCGCCCGCGGCGCCCGCCCAAGCGGCACCCAAGCTTGAAACCTTTGGCAGGTGGTCAACCCTGGTCGACGAGGTCGACACCGGTGAGGATCTGCGCAAGACCTGCGCGGCCTCGACCGCCTTTATCGGCGCCGGTGGCGTGCCTGGTACCCTGACGCTCGTCATCACGAACGGCGATGC
>NZ_RZRQ01000562.1:0-2378 GCF_003997785.1 Mesorhizobium sp. M7D.F.Ca.US.004.01.2.1
GAAGTAGATCGCTCGCGGTCAAAGGGGGGCGTCGCGTTTCCGGTTCGGGATCGCGGCGCCCATTCTTTCTCAGGCAACGAAGGACGCGCTTTGACAGCCGGCCGCGTTGCTGGTCAAAGGCGGCATGTCGAAACTCCTCGCGCTCGTCATTGTTGGCATCATGGTCATCCAGTTGATCAAGCCGCTCGGCTGGCCGGGGCTGAAACGGCGCAGCGACTTCTGGAAGCTGGCGCTGCTGGCGATGGCGGCGATTTCGATAACAGCCGTGCTTGGGCATTGGACATAGACCAGCACCCGGCAAGGTGGGCCGTGCCGGCCCTCTAATTGGCTAGCACAAGGTCGACGAGATGTTCTGCCCAGGCGCGGTAACCGGCTTCCGATGCGTGAAAGCCGTCGGAGGCAAAGCCGGCCTCGGGATTGGTGATCGGCAGGCGCGGCGCCGACACCGCACCGCGCTCCAGGCAAAGGCGTTCACCCATCCGGTTCATTTCGGTGGCGCGGATTTCGAGGATTTTGCCGAGCAGCGGCGGCATCGCCGGCGCCCGCGTGAACTCCAGCACCGGCGACCACACCACACGCGCTTCCGGCCATTTGGCGCGCAGGCCATAGAGCAGCCCGCCGAACTCCTTCTTGAAGCGCGGCACGGAGTGAAAATTCTTGGTGTCGTTGGTGCCGATGGCCAGCACGATATGCGTCCATGGATCGGCCGACAGATTGGGCAGTACGTGGTCGCGAATCTGGCCCGACGTCGCCGAATTGAAGCCGGCAGCACGCCAGCGCACGGCGCGGCCTGTATTCTGTGAAATCAGCACGGCGAGTTGCGCGGCAAGCCCATCTTCCGAATTGCCGATGCCGACCGAAGCGGCGGAGGAATCGCCCAGCACCAGAAGCGAGATCGCTGGCGCCTTGCCTGATATTTCGTGCATGACCGGCCCCTGCGCCGGCAGCATGCGCGTCGTGCGGCGTCGCACACCGAGGCCTTGCCAGATATAGACCGGGAAGGCGAGCCAGGTGAGGAGTGCCGGGAAGCGCATGGTAATACCGTTAAACGATCAGCCGCAGCCTTAGCGCATGTTTGGGCTGACGTGAACGATCTTCAATCGCAGCAATTCGCCTGCCCCGCTTGCTTGCCCTGATATTCATCATGCAGGCGCACCCAATCCATCAGGCCGTGATAGGGGCCGGTTTCGTTGCGGCCCTTCGGCGTCATGTCGAGATAGTCATACGTGCCGATCAGTGCCTCGCCGCCGCGGGCGCGCGACATGAAGGTGAGGAAGAGGTCGCCGGTCTCGTCCCTGTAGAAAACACTGCCGCCGGGAAGCTCCTTCGATGTCCTGGGACGGGTCTCGAAATTGTAAGTGGTGTCGCCGGCGGCGATCTGCCTGTCGGTGAAGGAGACCTGCATGTCGAAGTTGAAATCGGAGGCATAGGACGACACCCAGTCGAACTTCCAGCCCATGCGCTGCTTGTAGGGCAGAAGTTCCGCCAGCGGCGCGCGCGAAACCACGACCAGCGACACGTCGTGATGTCTAAGGTGCTGATTGGCGCCGTCGATATGGTCGGCAAGGAACGAGCACCCCTCGCAATGATGGCTGCAGCCCGGCCCGAACATGAAGTGATAGACGATCAGCTGGCTGTTGCCGGCAAACAGGCCGGTCAGTTTTTTCGGCCCTTGCTCGGTCTCGAAGACATAGTCCTTCCTGATCTTCAGCCAGGGCAGTTCGCGCCGCTCAGCTGCTATCCGCTCGCGAAGCCGTGTCAGTTCCTTCTCGCGGGCCAGGTGTGCCTTGTGCGCCTGGAACCAGTCTTCGCGCGAAACGATCTTGTTGCGATGCATGAACCTCTCCCTGTCTGTCACCCCAAGGACGTTTGGAATGAGCGCAACCCGACATTGCTGTCGGGTTTTGCCGAAGGGGAAATAAGGACGGAGAGGCTCCATCCCAAGCCCGGCACGTCACAAACAAAAAACCCGGGCGCATCGGCCCGGGTTCGAAGGAGGAAGAAAGAACTGTGATCAGGCGGCCTGTTCCAGGCTTGCCTTCCATTTTCCAAGCGCCGCCAGATGGTTCATATGGGCGCGATGGGTGAAGGCGGCCTGGCCGGCGGCGACGTTCGAGGCCTTGCCGCTCCAAGCTTTCTGCGGCGCGGCCTGCAGCGCGCGGCCATAGGAGAAGGTCAGCTTCCAGGGATGCGGGCCGATGGCGTTGATGGCGTTGAGGTTGGCGGTCGCCTCCTCGTCCTCCTGGCCGCCGGAGAGGAAGGCGATGCCCGGCACCGCTGCCGGTACGGTTTCGCGGAACAGTTTTATGGTCTTTTCCGCGACTTCTTCCGGACTGCTCGCCTTGCCCGATTTCTTGCCGGCCAGCACCATGTTGGGC
>NZ_RZRQ01000563.1:0-2372 GCF_003997785.1 Mesorhizobium sp. M7D.F.Ca.US.004.01.2.1
TGTCAGATTGGGCCCCAGCGTCGTGCCGGCTCCTACGGCGCGGGTGCCGATGGGGTTGGCCATGGCAAGCCCGGCCGCATAGAGGCCGGTGATGATCGAACCGTCCGGCCTCAACACCTGCGCGCGCTCATTGGTGCGAGCGCCGCCCTTGGTGCCGAGGATCGAGCGATTGATCGTCATGCCGACATAGGGCGCTTTGTCGATCGGCTTCAGCCGATTCTCGGGGCCATGCGCCTTGTATGCCTCCCAACCGTTGTCGCCGCGTTGGAAGTCCGCATCGTGCCCCTTCGCGCAAAAGCCGTTCCAGCGGGCGATTGTCTCCTCAAGCGCCGCTGCCGGCAGTCCGAGCTTGGCGGCAAGGCCAGCGATCGTATCGGCCTTCTTGATCCAATCGCGCTCGTAGGAGGCATACCAGCGGAAAGGCAGCGACGTTTTCAGGAAACGATGATCGCCAACGAGATAGCAGGGCAGATGGATCGGCGCGCCGTCCGGCCCGCGCGCATCGATCGCCTCGCCGATGTTGAACGCGTTTTCGCTGACAAAGCGCTTTGCATCGCGATCGACGACGATCGAGTGCGGCTCGGCCTGGAAGGTCATCGGCAAGCCGTGCGATTTTCCCTGGTAGCGCGTCGGCAGGCAGGGATAGACGTTCGCCTGATCCATGCGGTCCAGCTGCGCGCCAACGGAAGCCGCAAGCTTCTGGCCGTCGCCCTCATTGCCGCGCGGACTGCCGATCCGGTCGAAGGCGCCGGGGAAGTGGCGCGCACGCATCTCGGCGTCCCATTCGAAGCCGCCGGTTGCGATCACGACGCCGCGACGCGCGACGATCTTCGTATGTTGGCCCTCGCTCTCCACTTCCGCGCCGGTGATGCGCGAGTCCGGGTCCTGGAGCAGGGTGACGGCACGCGTTCCCGGCTGAAATGTGACGCCGGCATCGAGGCAGCCCTTGATGAGCCCGGTCATGAGAGCCGTGCCCTGGCCGCCGGAATTCGTCAGCCATCGCCATAGAAGCTTCGGCCAGACCTTCAACCCGGCTCGGATAGGATGGTGATAAAGATCGAGGTCAACGATCTCCTGGTAGGTGAAACTGTGGGGAAGGGTTGAGCGGCGCAGGCTCCGTGCAAACTTGCCCAGGATACGGCGGCTGAGCGGCCTCGGCGAGAGCATGCGGCCGTAGAGCTTGCCGCCAGGCGCTTCGGCAAAGGGGTCCGGCTCGTTGATCAGGCGAAAATCGAGCGGCGTGTTGACGGACAGGAAGTGCAGCATGTCCGGAGCGGCCTTGGCGAACGCGCCCCAGAGCGTATCTTCCTTCTGCTCCCACCCTTCGGGCGCGACCGCGCGCAGATAGGCGAGCGCATCCTCGCGGCTGTCGGCGATGCCGGCTTCGGCCGCGACATGGTTGGCGGGTATCCAGACCCCGGCCCCGGACATGGCCGAGGTGCCGCCCAGCCATTCGCTCTTTTCGATGACAAGCACCTTGAGGCCGCCCTTGGCGGCCCGCAGCGCCGCCGAGCAGGCCGCCGATCCCGAACCGATCACCAGAACGTCGTACTCGCCCATCGGCATTCCCCTGCCATCATCATCACGGCACTATAGAGGCAGGAAATTTAATCTGTCTACTATTGTGTCGACACTTTTTGCGCTGTACCCTCTCTTGGTCAGCAGCGTGCCCCGCACGACCTTCGCAGCTCCTTTCGAGAGGCAGAGCCATGGACGACACCCGCCTTCAACCCGCGCCGACAGGCATCCATGTTTCCGGAACCGAAACGCGCGAAAGCTACTGGCAGCCGGTACCGGCAAACGGCCATATCGACGTCGCGCTCGCGCCGCACATCGTCGGCATGGAGCACCCCTTCGCACTGGGCACGCAATCGGTAGCGCCCGGCGGCTATGTTCGCGAACACACGCATGACCGCAACGAAGAGACGGTCTACGTCATCGAAGGCCATGGCCGCGCCGTCATCGACGGCAAGGAATATCCGCTGGAACCGGACAGCGTTGTGTTCCTGCCGAAGAATGTCCGTCACATGTTCATCAACGATGGCGACACGCGCCTTCGCTGGATCTGGTTGATCGTGCCGAACGGGCTTGAGGACTTCTTTCGCCTGATCGGCAAGCCGCGCAAGCCCGGCGACCGTGTGCCCTCCAATTTCCCGCGCCCGGAAAACGTCCTGGAAATCGAGCGCAAGACAGTGTTCGGGGCAGACCTCGCCGACAAGTTCGATCCTCTGAAACAGAACCCCTGAAGAAGCCTCGGATGGTGACGCTCGGCCTCATCGGCTTCGGCACGATCGCGCGCGAGATCGTCTCCGCTTTCCCGCAGGACTCATGTCGCTGGGTAGCGCTGACGCGCGAAGGCGCCCGCCCCGCAG
>NZ_RZRQ01000564.1:0-2370 GCF_003997785.1 Mesorhizobium sp. M7D.F.Ca.US.004.01.2.1
ATGCACGGCAGCGTCGGCATGAGCGACGTAGCGCCCGTTGACATAGGCAATGCGCGGCATGGGCAACCTCTAAGAAAGTCTCGGGGCTTTCTTATGCGATTCCGCCGCCGCCGTAACCGGCAAATGCTTGGTACAGGCGCGGCTGGCTGGCGCTGCGCGTCAGACGCCCAGCGACTTCAGCTTGCGGTGCAAGGCGGAGCGCTCCATGCCGATGAACTCGGCGGTTTTCGAGATGTTGCCGCCGAAGCGGTTGATCTGGGCGATCAGATAGTCCTTCTCGAACTGTTCGCGCGCCTCGCGCAGTGGCAGCGCCATGATGTGCTGGTCGGATTGATTCGGCGTTCGCGGCATGACATCGCCAATCTCGGCCGGCAAAAGGTCCGCGGTGATCGGCGCATCGACATCATCGCCGCGCGCCAGGATCATCAGGCGCTCGACATTGTTGCGCAGCTGGCGGACGTTGCCCGGCCAATTATGCGCCTGCAGCACAGCCAGCGCGTCGTCGCCGATGCGGCGCGGCTTGATGCCGGCCTGGCGGGCGATCTGCTTCATGAAATTGTCGACGAGATAGGGAATGTCCTCGCGCCGCTCGGCCAATCCCGGCACCATGACCGGCACCACTGCCAGGCGATGATAAAGATCCTCGCGGAAACGGCCGTCGGCGATCATCGCCTCGAGATTCTGCGAGGTCGAGGAGATGATGCGGACATCGACCTTGACCCGCTTGGTGCCCCCTACCCGCTCGAACTGCTGCTCGACCAGCACGCGCAGGATCTTGTTTTGCGTCTCGCGCGGCATATCGGCCACTTCGTCGATGTAGAGGATGCCGCGATGAGCCTCCTCGAGCGCGCCGACCTTGCGCTCGACGCCGTTCGATTCAGTGCCGAACAGCTCGATCTCCATGCGCTCGGGCGTGATGTTGGCGGCGCTCAGCGTCACGAAAGGCGCGGTCTTGCGCGCCGACAGCGTGTGGATGGCACGTGCGGCCAGTTCCTTGCCCGAGCCTGACGGGCCGATGATCATGACGCGGCTGTTGGTCGGCGCGACGCGTTCGATAGTCTGGCGCAACTGGCTCATCGCCGACGACATGCCGATCAGATCGAAGGTTTCGCCGCTGCGCAGCTTGAGGTCGGAAACCTCGCGCCGCAATTTCGAGGTCTCGAGCGCACGCTCGGCAATGAGGATCAGCCTGTCGGCCTTGAACGGTTTTTCGATGAAGTCATAGGCGCCGCGACGGATGGCGGAGACCGCCGTTTCGATGTTGCCGTGGCCCGAAATCATCACCACGGGCAAGGTCGGGTGCATCGTCTTGATCTCGTCGAGCAGCGCCAACCCGTCCAGGCGCGAGCCCTGCAGCCAGATGTCGAGGAAAATCAGCCGCGGCGCCCGGTCGGCGATCGCCGCCAACGCGCTGTCGGCATCGAATGCCGTGCGGGTTTCGTGACCTTCGTCGCTCAGGATGCCCGCGACGAGTTCACGGATGTCTTCCTCGTCATCGACGATGAGAATATCAGACGCCATTACCGACCTTTTCAGTTTCTCGTTCGTTTTCCGTCCTGCTTTCGCCGCGCGAAGCCGCAACGGCCGCAGGCGGCAGGATGATGCTGATCATCGCGCCGCGCCCATTGTGGAAATCCGCAGGTGCATCATGAAGTTCCAGTCTGCCACCATGGTCCTCCACGATCTTCTTGACGATAGCGAGACCGAGCCCGGTGCCCTTCTCGCGTGTGGTCATATAGGGCTCGAGCAGCCGTTGGCGATTCTCGCGCGGCAGGCCTTTGCCATTGTCGATGACGTCAATGCGAATCACACCATTCTGGCGCCCGGCTTGAATCCGGATTATGCCGTGCGAACCGTCCTTCTGTTCCAATCCATCGATCGCCTCGGCGGCGTTCTTGATCACATTGCCGAAAGCCTGCGCCATCAGGCGGCTGTCGAACGTACCCTTGAGCGGCTCGTTGCCGAACACGCGCTCGAAAGCAATGTCGGCGCGGCTGACTTCAACCAGGAACGAGGCCTCGCGCAAGGATTCGCGCAGGTCGATGGCTTTCATCTCGGGCTTAGGCATCCGCGCGAAAGCGGAGAATTCGTCGACCATGCGGCCGATATCCTCGACCTGCCGGATGATGGTGTCGGTGCATTGATCGAAAATCTCGCGATCCTCGGTGATGACCTTGCCGAAGCGTCGCTTGATGCGCTCGGCCGAAAGCTGGATCGGTGTCAGCGGATTCTTGATCTCGTGGGCGATGCGCCGCGCCACGTCGGCCCAGGCGGAGGAGCGCTGCGCCTGAACCAGATCGGTGATGTCGTCGACCGTCACGACATAGGATTTTTCCTCCGAGCCGTCGTCGCCAGCCTCGATGGTGATCT
>NZ_RZRQ01000565.1:0-2353 GCF_003997785.1 Mesorhizobium sp. M7D.F.Ca.US.004.01.2.1
GCCCCCCATATAGAGCGGTCAACGGCTTCATTGACCGCAGCATCCGGTGCCCATGTCCCTGCCCGCCGCCATTTTCCGCAACGACGAAAGCGCGCGCCAGCTCGTTTTCGACCAGCCGGCCGATGTCATCGTGGCGCATGAGGCAAAGGATTTCCTGCCGGCGCTGGAGGCGGCGCAAGCCGCGCACGATGCAGGCAAATGGCTTGCCGGCTATTTCTCCTATGAGGCGGGTTATCTGCTCGAACCGAAGCTCGTCCCCTTGCTGCCGGACGGGCGCCGCGCCCCGCTCGTCTGCCTTGGGGTTTTCGATGCGCCGGCCGAAGAGGCGGTGCCGCCGCGCAATATAGCGGCGACCAATGGTCCGATCTTCGACGCCCGCGCGGCGTGGTCGCCCAAGGACTATGAGAAGCGGTTCTCGCGGCTGCATCAGCACATCAGGCAGGGCGATTGTTACCAGGGTAATTTGACCTTTCCGGTGCATGCGCAATGGTCTGGCGACCCGCTGGCCGCCTTCGATGCGCTGACCGAACGCCAGCCGGTGAAATATGGCGCATTGGTCGCGCTCGGCGAACCCATGGTGCTGTCGCGCTCGCCCGAACTCTTCTTCGAGATCGACGCCGGGGGCATGATCGAGACGCATCCGATGAAGGGCACGGCGCCGCGCGGCGCGACCAAGGCCGAAGACGAGCGGCAGAAGATCTTCCTGCGCAACGACGAGAAGAACCAGGCCGAAAACCGCATGATCGTCGACCTCCTGCGCAACGACATCTCGCTGATCAGCGAGGTCGGCACGCTGGACGTGCCCGCGCTGTTCCGCATCGAGACCTATCCGACGGTCCACCAGATGGTGAGCGACGTCAGGGCAAAACTGCTGCCGGGGCTTTCTATCCGCCAGATCTTCGCGGCGCTGTTTCCGTGCGGCTCGATCACCGGTGCGCCAAAAATCCGCGCCATGGAAATCCTGCGCGATCTGGAAGGCACGCCGCGCGACGCCTATTGCGGGGCCATCGGCTGGATCGCGCCCGGCGGCACGATGCGCTTTTCCGTGGCGATCCGCACCATCTCGCTCTTTTCCGGCGGCGAGGCCGTCTACAATGTCGGTGGCGGCGTCGTCTTCGATTCGACGGCGCAGGAGGAGTATCAGGAGTGTCTGCTGAAAGCGCGCTTCGCGACGGGAACACCGCCGATTTCCAGCTGATCGAGACCATGCGCTGGGAACCTGGCTCGGGCTTCCTGCGCTTCGATCGCCATCTCGCGCGCCTCTATGGCTCGGCGGCGGAGCTCGGCTTCCGCTGTGATCCGGGCAAGGTCGGCGAGGTCCTGAGCAGCGCGGTCAGCGGTTCCGGCATTGCCATGCGCGCGCGCCTCGTTTTGTCGCATGACGGCGAGGTGACCGCCGCGGCGCGGCCCTATGAACCGCTCGCCGTCGACAAGGTCTGGCTGCTGCGGCTGGCACGGACGAGGCTCGATTCTCGCAACACGCTGCTGCGCCACAAGACCAGCCGGCGACAGGTCTATACGCATGCCCGTGCCGAATATCTCATCACCCAGGCCGACGAGGTGATCCTGGCCAATGAGCGCGGCGAGATCTGTGAAGGCACGATCACCAACATCTTCGCCGATCTCGGCGACGGCATGCTGGCGACGCCCCGGCTCGACTGCGGCCTGCTGCCTGGCGTATTGCGCGCCGAGCTTCTGGATGAAGGCCGCGCCCGTGAAGCAATCTACAGCTTGGACGATTTGAAATCCGCCAGGGCCCTGTTCCTCGGCAATTCGCTGCGCGGACTGATCCCGGCCAAACTGACCTGAGAGAAGCCAAGACAATGTTCGTCGTTTCACTGAACTACAAAGTACCGCTGACCGAGATTGACCAACTACAGGCGGCGCACGTCGAGTGGCTGAAGAGCTGCTATGCGGACGGCATCTTTGTCGTCTCCGGGCCGAAGAAACCGCGAACCGGCGGCATCATCATCGCGCGATGCCCGCGCGACGTGCTCGACGCCAGGCTGGTCGCCGACCCTTTCGCCAAGGCAGGCGCGGCAGACTATGACGTCACCGAATTCGTGGCGAGGATGACCACCGGCGAACTCGACGATTTCAAGGAAGCATGAGCTTGGCCGAGGCGCTGCCCACCCACACGCCCTATGACGGCTCTTCGAAACTCTTCAGCATCGGGCTGAAGCCGCTCGATCCGGCGGACTGGATCGAGGTCGACGACCATTTGCTGCCGTATCTCGCCGAGAAGCATCGGCTCTATGCCGAAATCCCAGAGCGGGTTTTCGTCGAGGAAGACGGCACGCGGGACGCCCAGCAGGAAGTGCTCGACTTGCTCGGTGCGCATCTGCTGGAGAGC
>NZ_RZRQ01000566.1:0-2347 GCF_003997785.1 Mesorhizobium sp. M7D.F.Ca.US.004.01.2.1
GCATCGCCGCGCCATGGCAACTGCTTGCTGTGTTGTGGCTGGCGACGCGCCGCCTAAACTCCTGCAAACCCCATCATCGCCAGTGCACGTGCCGGCTGCAGGCTCGGCCCGTCGCCAGCCACAACACAGCAAGCAGTTGCCATGGCGCGGCGATGCCGCGCGTGGCCGACTTGCCTTCAGGAGAACCTCATGACCGCACATCCACCCTTCAGGAAGGTGCTCGACGGCGTCGCCACCCGCGAGCAGATGTTCCAACTGTTCAGCCGTCACAAAGACACTCCCGGCATCGATCCCAATTCCGGCACTCCCTATTCAGGCGAGTGGTTTGAGATCACCGCGTCCGAATACCACTTCATGCTAGATTTGTTGCCGCCGCTCTTCATGCGCACCGGCATGTTCGGAATGTCGGAGTATAAGGCCGGCAACGTGACCAGCGTATTCTTCGCGATCCGGATCCGGGGCCGCGAGCGCTGGTTTCACGGGTTCTGCGATCTCACCGATCGCCAGTCGCCAGACAAGATGCGCGCCGCCATCATAGCCCACGAGACCGGCGCGAGCGACAGCATGACCCGCGCGGAAAAGCTTGAGGCGATCTGGAACATAACCCCTGTCGAGCTCAGGGGGACCGCCCGCAATGCAGACCCCGAGACCGGGTGGGCCGAACATCGCGGTAAACGCACGATTCTCGTTAACGCCGGAAGGCATGATGCTGCCTTCAGGCTGCTCGATGATCTGTCGGATCTCGAGATCGCCGAGTACCTGTCCAAAGTGCGATTGCGTCGGAGCTGACGAAGGAAGACGACGATGGGCATCTATAAGAACCGCGCTTCGGCGGCAAAGCGTCTCCATCACGGTGACCGACTTTCGCTCAATGGATGCACCCGCGTACGGCCCATCCTCAAGCTGTTGAGACATGCGAAACCCTATGGCCAACTGCAACGAGGATACAAGCATCCGGCCTTCAGCAAAACTTCAGTGCCTGCCACGCGGGAAGTACCCGGAATTGCGTAAAGCGCCGATGAACAGGCTGGCCGGGCCGGCGATAGTCGTCCTGGCCTGCGTTGCGAGCGGCAGCGTGTTCCAATCCTCCAACGGCGCGATAAAGCAGGAGAAAGTGCCATTGACCATGCAATGGCTGGTCAGCAAGCCCTGCTTATCCAGCACCAGAACCCCTGTCTGATGGCTTGGATACCGGATGGCGGCGACGCGCTGAATTTCCATGTCGCCATCGATGCGCAAATTGAAAAGCAGCACGCCCTGGCTTCTGTGGGCGATTTCCGCGACTTTTTCCGCGAAAGGAACAGAAAGCGCACGAACGCTGTCGACCGCCATCCCGAAAACAAGCGCGTCCAGCTCATCCGCCGCCATGAGAAGATTAGTTCCCAAGAAAATAGGGATTGCAATCGCTCTAGCCGGATTGTGCACAGTCATCGCACTCCGCCGGCTAAACGCCTGAGCCATGGCGTGTATGAGGCAGCTCTCTCTCGGTTGGCATGTTTGCCCCCGTTGATTGAGCCGGTTGCCCTAGGCCGATGACACACCGCTTGCTCGTTGCGGGGCTTCTCCGATAAAGCACGGCGAGAGCGATAAGATACGTCGGATACTGGCTAACACGAACAGCGACTTGGCTTGCAAGTCATGCTCACATCAAGGAACAGACTATGAAGCGCCAGATCCGGCCATTCGTCGTGGAAATGAAACAGAGGCGCGGTAAGCAGAAGCCTAGCCATTCGATCTGGGGCGATCTCGACCTGTCCAAAATTGCCACGGAGATGACACAACCGGCTCATGCTGCTCCGCTCCCAAATTCCCAGGTCATTGACTTCAGTATAAGACCCCTTGATGCTGAAGAAGGGGACAAACTACAAGCGGAGCATATCATGGCCGAATTTCAGGACGCTCAGACTGTTCAGACGACAGTAGCCCCAGCCAAAGTGGAAGTGCCTGAATCCATGAAGAAAGTTCGGCGAGCAAAGAAAACGAAGGCAGAGCTCGTAAAGCCGGTCCGCAAGAACGGAGCGAAACCTACACCCCAGGCGGCGGAAGCTCCCGTGGCAGCGAAGACCGCTCGCAAGACATATTCCGAGAATGAACGCGCCCAGAAGCTTGCCCAGATCGAGAAATCGATCGCTGGCGGCGCGACCAGCAAGATTGCGGTTGGCCAGGCCGGCATATCCGAGCAGACCTACTATTATTGGAAGAGGGCTGCCGCACCTTCTTCAGACAGCGGCGATCTCCGTGATCTTGTCGCGCTCGAAGAAGAAAACAAGCGCCTCAAGAGCCTGCTTGCCGACCGTCTGCGCAAGGAAAATGCCGAGCTCAAGAGGAAGCTGGGCCTGGCCTAAGG
>NZ_RZRQ01000567.1:0-2338 GCF_003997785.1 Mesorhizobium sp. M7D.F.Ca.US.004.01.2.1
GGGTTTGGGGGGACTTGGGGATGGCCCGTCGCACCAACAATGCCTGACCCCGATGATGGTTCCGTGACTGTGTCACTTTTTTAAGAAATATTTGACGTCATGCGTTGCGAGCGGGCCATCAGCCAGTCCCGCCCCGCATGGGCAAACACCGCACACAACACGATGGCGCCACCGATCATGCTGGCGGCCGGTGCAATCTCGCCCAGGAACAGGAAGGCAAACAGGATCGCGAATGGCACTTCCGCCGAGCCGAGCAGCCCGGATTCGGCCGGCGGGATGAGCCGCGCGCCCTCCGTCCACAGGATCGAGGAGAGTGCGAAGGACGCGCCGAAAGTGACGAGCAGAACGGCATCCCTTGGCGAAACTGCCAGTGGATCGGTGACGAACCAACCGAGCACAAACAGGAGGAATGCCGAAACCGCGCCGGCCCACACCACCGGCGTGTCGCGGAAGGCGCGCACCATGATCATGTAGAGGCCGCTGCCGATGGTCATCAGCAGTGCCAGTCCATCGCCGAACAGATTGCCGGTGCCGAAGCCGGACCAGACCATGATCGCCACGCCGCACAGCGACACGGCAGCGGCGACCATCGTCTGCAGTCGGAACGGTTCGCGCGTCAGAACCCAGGCCAGCAGTGCCGTGACGAAGGGCGCGGTGGCGTAGATGACGGCGACATTGGCAACGAAGGTGAACTTGAACGCCGAGATGAAGGCGATGCTGGCCAGCGCCCCTTCCACCGCCAGCAGCCAGCCGCGCCAGCCAAGCCGCAGCGTTTCGCGCGTGCCGGAACGGTGACGCCGCCACAGCACATACAGACTGATCAGGATCGCGCCGACAAAGCCGCGCCAGCAGATGATGGTCAATGGGTCGGCATGGATCGACTTTGTCAGAACGCCAGTCAGGCCGAAAACGGCCGCCGAGGACGACACCAGGATGATGCCGAGCGTGCGCTCCGCGGCGGTGTCGATGGCGGCTGCAATGTCAGTCATGCCGCCAGCCTACGCCGCTTGGTCCTGACATCGTAGTGTCAGCAATGATGGTGACCCACATCATAGCCGTTTGCGGAAATGCTCGGTGCCGACGATCAACAGTCCGGCGGCGACGATCAGGGCAGCACCCAGGAACACCTCGCGACGCGGCACGTCACCCCAGATCGCAAACCCAAGCGCGAATGCCCACAACAGCGAGGTGTATTCCAGCGGTGCGAGGACCGAGGCCGGTGTGCGCTTCATGCCTTCGAAGAGGAGGTATTGCGCCAGGCCGCCGAGCGCGCCGACGCTGGCAAGCAGCAGCAACTGGCCCCCGTCCGGCGTCCGCCACCAAAGCAACGCCGGCACCCCCGAAAACAGCAGAAAATAGAAATTGTTGAGCAGGAGCTGGATCATCGAGCGCTCGGCAAGGGCGGTCCTGCGCAAGAGCACGATGGCGATGCCCCACAAAAAGGCGGCCGCCAGCACCAGCAGCACCGGCACGGACAGGCCGAGATGGGTCGGATCGCAAGCGACGAACACGCCGGCAAAGCCGATCAGCACCGCCAGCCAGCGCAGCATCGGCACTTTTTCGCCGAGCATCACCACCGAAAGCACGGTGACGATGATCGGCGCCGCATAATAGACGGTGGTCAGTTCGGCGAGTTGCAGGCTGCGCGCGGCGTTGTAGTAGCAGAGCCAGGCGGCAAGCGTGAAGGCGCTGCGCACCAGCATCGGCCGGACGATCGGCGAGCGCACCGTGTCGGCAAACAGCTGTCGCCCGCCGATCGCCGCGCAGGCGCCCAGAATGGTGATGCTGCGGAAGAACATGATCTGCCAGACGCTCATGCCAACGACCAGCAGCTTGATCGAAGCATCCTGCGTCGAAAACAGGAGATAGGCCGCACCGGTCAGCAGGATGCCGGCAAGAACCCGCTCGCGTGTTTCGAGAATGGCGATATCGGCCATAAGGCGCGTGGGACCAAAATTGCCGGAGCGGCAGTGATGCTGCGAGGAGCGACACGAGGGACCTGGGAATTCAGCTCCCTCGGCACCAAGCTATACGGGCGAAAGTCGGTACAGCGCTACGCCAGCCCCATGCTTGTGTTGGGGCAGGGTTCCATGGCGAGCCGCATTGTCGCAACGCTTATTGCGTCGCCGGGTAAAGCTCCGAAGCGGCCTCTTTCAGGGCGCGCCGACCATCGGATCTGAAATACATCATGTGCCCGCCCTCGACGACATCGAGACGGATAGGCTTGGCATTGGCGAGCGACGGGGATCTGGTTCACCAGGTAGCGCGAGGCGAGGTAAGGCGTGACCAGGTCGGTGTAGCCGTTGACGATCACGACGCCGAGCGAGGGGTTCAGCGA
>NZ_RZRQ01000568.1:0-2326 GCF_003997785.1 Mesorhizobium sp. M7D.F.Ca.US.004.01.2.1
GGAGCGAATCGACCGGAAGCGTAGCTTTCATTGTGCGTTTCCTTAGAGCGTGCCAGCGCGCGCGTTGCGTCGCTCAAGATAGGCGGACAGCTGCGACAGGATCGTTGTCATCACGAGGTAGATGAGGGCCGTGGCGATATAGAACTCGAATGGGCGGAACGTCGTCGCGATCAACATCTGTGAGTAGAGAGTCAGCTCCATAACGGTGATCGTTGAAAGCAGGGATGTATTCTTGAGACAGGTGATTGCCTCGTTGGTTAGCGGCGGGAGGATGATCCTGAATACCTGGGGCAGGATGATTGTCGTCATCGTCTTGCGGCGCGAGATGCCGAGCGCCATGGCAGATTCCGTTTGCCCCGCTGGAATGGCCGAGAGGCCGGATCGTACGATCTCGGCTACATAAGCTCCCGAATTCACGCCCAGTGCGAACACGCCCGCCACGAAGGGCGAGAGCTTCACACCGAATTGCGGGAAGCCGAAATAGACGATGAAGACCTGGATCAGTGTCGGCGTTCCGCGGATGAACCAGATGTAGAAGGTCGAGACCCATCGCACTGGCGCGATGCGCGAGGTCTTGCCCAACGCGGCCGCGAGCCCGCAAATCCAGCTGACGGCGATCACCAGAATGGTGACCGAGAAGACGATCCAGGCGGCGCTTATAAAGCCGGGGGCATAGGTGGAGAGAGCGCTACTCATATCATTTCACTCAATAGGATTCGTGCAGGACGCGGCTTAGGAACTGACGCATCCTTTCGGACTGCGGGTTGCGCAGGACGTCCCTCGATGGCCCGGATTCCGCAATGACCCCGCGGTCGAAGAACAAGGTGCGAGAACTCACGTCGCGGGCGAAGGCAATCTCATGGGTCACAATCAGCATTGTCATGCCTTCGTTGGCGAGTTCGGCCATCAAGCCGAGCACCTCACCGACCAGTTCAGGGTCGAGGGCTGAGGTCACTTCGTCGAACAGCATCGCCTTAGGCTGCATGGCGAGCGCCCGCACGATAGCGACGCGTTGCTGCTGGCCTCCTGAAAGCTGGAACGGATAGTGATTGCGTCGTTGCGCCAGGCCAATGCGATCCAGAAGCTGCTCGGCCTGCCCCGCAGCGTCGCGTCGGCTGACGCCCTTGACCAGCATCGGCGCGCACATGACGTTCTCCATCACGGTCTTGTGCGGCCACAGATTATAACTTTGGAACACCATCCCGATCTGGGTGCGCAGTTGGCGGAGGCGTTCCTCGCCGATGATGGTCTTGCGGTTCCCGTCGAAATCAGCGACGAAATTTCCGAATTCGATCCTGCCGGCGCTCGGTCGTTCCATCAGATTGACGCAGCGCAGCAACGTCGATTTGCCTGATCCGCTGCCCCCGATAATGGCGACGACTTCGCCACGCGCTACTTCCACAGAAATTCCCTGAAGCACCTTGAGACTGCCGAAACTCTTTTCGATGTTCTGCAGTCTAAGCAATGAAACGTCGCCATTGGCTGGGGCTGCAAGTGTCATCCGGCGGCCCCGGACTGAATGTCGACTTGAAGGTCGGTCGGCGTGCGGGCATCGCCGTTGATGGGCGTGATGTCTTGGGGGCATGCGGACAGAACCAGCGTCAGGTCGATTTCGGCCCGCAGCACAACATAGTCACCCGCGACGGACTGAGGCGGCAGGCGATCCACGCTCCCGTCGGCAGACACTGGAACATTCATGAACAGGTTGAGCGATGCGGGGGTGAAGGGAAGTTTGATGCCGGCCTGCTCGAGCGCCTCATGCAGATTGTCGGTGCAAGTGCGGTGGTTGTCGGAAGCACCGAGTTCCCGGTAGATCGCACGATTGCAAGGGCACAACAGCGTATCGTGATGACCGGGCGATGTGTCCTCGACTACGGTCAACATGAGCCGGCGATTGTTGGACACGAGCCGAGCCCCCTTGTCTACGAAGACATTGGAGTTGATCGACCGGGTATTGTCCATCGACAGGTGCTCGTGAGGATCGTCCGCGGCGAAGGCCCAGGTATCGGAAACTTGCGTGCCGGACGGCGTTGCGATGCTGATGAGGTCGCCGGTCTTGAGCGTAAAGGAGCGACCATAGCTAGCCGGCACCACGAAGTGCTTCGTCGTCATCTTGATTCCTTGATTGGTGGCGCGACGCTGTAGCCGGCCGCCTCCAACTTCTGGCGCAGCCTCTTGGCCATGGTAACCGCGTCCGGCGTATCGCCGTGAACGCAAATGCTGTCGATACGCGCCGCGATTTTTTTGCCGGATTCGCAGATCACCATGTCAGCCTCGATCATCCGCAACACCCGTTCGGCGGCCAGCTCCGGATCATGGATTACGG
>NZ_RZRQ01000569.1:0-2325 GCF_003997785.1 Mesorhizobium sp. M7D.F.Ca.US.004.01.2.1
TCATTGCTCTTCCCCGGCGATGGCCTGCGGATCGCCGGGGACGAGCAATGACGCCGACAGCGCCATGGCGATCAGCGCCGCCAGGAGGATGGCGCCGGCGAACGCCTCGGGCGTGCGCAGAAAGCGGCGGAGCGGGCTCATGCGTCAGCCTCGCTAGCGCCGACGCGCGGATCGAGGAAGGCATAGGCGATGTCGACGGCAAGGTTGATGAAAATGACCAGGACGGCGCTGGTGAGAATAATCCCGAGCAGCAATGGGGTGTCCCGCGCGGCCACCGCTTCCTGCGCCAGTCGACCGAGGCCGGGTACGGAAAAGACGCTCTCGATGACGACGCTGCCGCCGAGCATCTGCGCAGACTGCAGGCCGAGCATGGTGACCAGCGGCAGCAGTGCGTTGCGGGCGACGTGGGCTAGCACGATGCGACGGCGTGACAATCCCTTGGCACGGGCGGCCAGCACGAAATCCAGGCGCCAGACCTCGGCCATGCCGGCGCGCATCATGCGCAGATAGAGCGCCAGATAGATGAAGCCGAGGGCGGAAACGGGCAGGACGAGATGGATGGCAATGTCGGCTGCGCGATCAAAGCCGGTCTTGTCAGAGGCCAGGGTTTCGATGCCGCCGATCGGCAGCCGGCGCAGGTCGACGGCAAAGACGACGATCAGCACCAGGCCGAGCCAGAAACCCGGTACGGCATAGAGCGCCAGCGAGCCGATCGACAGGAAGCGATCGCGGAAACTGCCTGGCCGCGCGCCGGCATAGATGCCGAGTGCCGAACCAAGCCCGAAGGAGAGCGCGGTGGCGCTGACCATCAACAGCAGCGTGTTGGGCAGGCGTTCGAGGATGACGTCGCGGATCGGTCGGGAGAACGTCACCGACTGGCCGAGATCGAGATGCAACAGAGCCCAGAGATAGTTGGCCAGCCGCGTCAGCTCCGACTGGTCGAGGCCCCAGCGATGGCGCAACAGCTCGATCATGCCGGCGTCGCCGCCGGTCGAGATGATATAGGCATCGACCGCGTCGCCCGGGGCCGCTTCGAGCAGCAGGAAGGTGCCGATGACGACGATCAGCAGCACGAAGATGCTGCCGACGAGGCGACGGCGGAGCAGGGTCAGGGCGCGGGTCATGGCCGCCTTACCCTCCCCATAAGGGGGAGGGCAAAGCCGATGCCGCTATCCGGCAGGACAAGAGGGGGCGCGAAGGAACTCTCATTGTCGAACCTGAGCACCCGGACCGCTGATCTGCAAGTCTGGCGGTCAACCCGCCAGATACGTATCCGCCCAGTTAGACACCGCCCAGCGCGGGTTGTTGGCGATGTTGCCGACCGTGTCGCGGGCAACGCTGATAAAACTCCATTCGGCGACGTTGATCAGCGGCAGGTCGGTGGCCACCTCCTTCTGGAACTCCTTGTAGAGGTCGGTGCGGGCAGTGGTGTCGAGCGTCTCCGATGCCTTAGCGATCAGCGCATCGAGCGCGTCGTTCTTGTAGCCGCCCTGGTTGGAGAACGGCACGCCGTCCGGAATGCCGCTCTGCACCAGAATGGTGGTGGAGATCGCCGGGTCGCCGCGGAACACCGGCGGGCCGACCGCGAGGTCGAAGGCATGGTCGGTGTAGACCGCCTTGATGTGCGCGGCCGAGTCGTTGTTGACCAACTGAGCGTCGATGCCGATGGCGGCGAGCGCCTGGCGCAGATAGTCGCCGAACTGCTTGGTCTCGTTGAAATAGGGCGCCGGCAGCAGTTTTAGCGAGAATCGGTTGCCATCGGCACCTTTCTTGTAGCCGGCCTCGTCGAGCAGCGCGTTGGCCTTGGCGACGTCGAAGGCATAGGTCGGCACGTCGGCCGTGTAGAATTGCGGATCGTTCTTCGGCACCGGACCGGTGGCTGTCGCGGCATAGCCGAGGAACACCGTCTTGACGACGAAATCCTTGTCGATGGCGTGCGCGATCGCCTGCCGCACTTTCACGTCGGCCAGCTCCTTGCGGCGATGGTTGATCTCGACGACGAGCTGATAGGTCAGCCCTTCGTAACCCTTGGAGATCACCTTCAGCCCCGGCACTTTCGAGATGCGGTCGAGGTCGGCCAGCGGCACGGCGGAGAAGGCTGCGAGCTGGATCTCTTCAGCCTCCAGCGCGCTCGCCGCGGACGTGCGATCCGGCAGCACCTGATAGATGATCTCGTCGAGATAGGGCTCGTCCTTGCCCCAGTAATCCGTGTTCTTCGTCAGCCGGTAATACTGGCCGGCCTTGTACTCGCCGAATTTGAACGGCCCGGTGCCGATGGGCGCGTTGTTGGCCGGGTTGTCCTCGATCTTGCCCACCTCGTAGATG
>NZ_RZRQ01000056.1:0-23945 GCF_003997785.1 Mesorhizobium sp. M7D.F.Ca.US.004.01.2.1
ATTTCAACGCCGACGACGTGGTCTTCAACCTGACGCGCTGGTGCGACAAGTCGGCCGAGGGCAATTCGATGGCGGCACGCATGGGCGCGCTCATCGATGCCAAGACCGGCAAGCTGCTTGCTGGCGCCATCGTCAAGGTCGACGACTACACGATCAAGCTGAAGCTGCCGGACTCCGACATCTCGATCATCGCCGGCTTCTCCGATTATCCGGCGCTGGTCGTCCACCGCGACTATGAGAAGATGGGCAGCAATTTCGTGAAGAATCCGATCGGCACCGGACCGTTCGAACTGGTGTCCTACGATGTCGGCTCGAAAGTCGTGCTGAAGCGCCGCGTCAACGGCAAATGGTGGGGCGGCGAGGCGCATCTCGATGGCATCGAGTTCATCGACTACGGCACCGAGGCCAACGCGATGATCAGCGCCTTCGAATCCGGCGAGGTCAACACCAACTACGAGACGACAGCGGACTATGTCTCCATCCTCGACAAGATGGGCTTGGTCAAGCATGAGGTGGTGACGGCCAACACCATCGTGGCGCGCACCAACGTCAACAACAAGCCTTACGACGACCAGAAGGTGCGCCAGGCGATCCAGCTTGCCGTCGACAATGCGACCGTGCTGAAGCTTGGCTATGGCGATGCCGGCACGCTCGGCGAAAACCATCACGTCTGCGCCATCCATCCCGAATATGCCGAGCTGCCAAAAGTGTCGCGAGACATCGCCAAGGCCAAGGCCTTGATGACCGAGGCCGGCCAGATGGAGTTCGAGCACGAACTGATCGGGCTCGACCAAGACTGGCACAAGAACACCGCCGATTCGATCGCAGCCCAGCTCCGCGAGGCCGGCTTCAAGATCAAGCGCACGGTCCTGCCGGGTTCCACCTTCTGGAACGACTGGACGAAATACCCGTTCTCGATGACCAACTGGAACATGCGCCCGCTCGGCGTGCAGGTCATCGCGCTCGCCTATCGCACCGGCGAATCATGGAATGAGTCCGCCTATTCCAACAAGGAACTGGACGAGAAGATCGCCAAGGCGCTGACCGTCGCCGACGTCGACAAGCGGCGCGAACTGATGGTCGACATCGAGAATATCCTGCAGAGCTCGGGTATCATCATCCAGCCCTATTGGCGCAAGATTTACAACCACTCGACGAAGTCGGTGAAGAACTACGGCATCCACCCGACCTTCGAACAGAATTTCGAGAATGTCTGGTTGGACGAAAGCGCCTGAACGAAGATCATGCGATGGGTCGGGAGACGATACCGGATCGTCTTCCGACCTGATCTTCCAAGTCATCTCAAGTGATCTGCAGGGATCGAACGACAGCTCAGCTGGCGATCCGCTTGCCGCTTTTGCGTTTGCTGCTCCTCGCCTCCAGCACCTTCTCCACCTGCCGCTTCAGCTCGTCCTTGATATCGACCGTCTCGTTCATCAAGGCGTCGATCTTCAGGAAATCGAGCACGCGGAACTTTGATACAGCCGGGCGGACCAGGATGTCGGGTCGGGATTGCTTCAGCTTGTTGGCGATGATCGACTGCATCATCAGCTGTGTCGCGCCGAACATCAGATCGACGGAGGTCGGCTGTTTGCGGTCGACCTCTTCCGGCGCGCCGACCACGTCGACGCCGATGATGATGTCGGCATCGTTTTCGATCAGGTCGAACGGCACGGGGTTGTAGATGCCGCCGTCGATCAGCAGCCTGCCGTCGCGCGTCACGGGACGGAACACGGCGGGTATGGCCGCTGACGCTGCAAGTGCGGAGTGCAAATCGCCGTCGTCGAACACGGCGAGCTTGTGGCCGAAATAGTCTGTCGCCGTTACCTTGAGCGGGATCTTGAGTTCGGCAAAGGTTTCGGGGATGGCCTCGGGCAGAAAGGCCTTCAGGATGCGCTCGACATTGAACTGGCTGACGCGGATACCGCCCTGCATGGCTTCGGCGATCGTGCCAGGCCGTGCCCGCCACATGCGGCTCGCCACTTCGGCGCGGCGGCCGAGGATCGAGCGGGCATAGTCGTGGATGTCCTTGCCGGTCATGCCGGCGGCCATGCCAGCACCCATGATGGCGCCGATCGACGAGCCGGCAATGGCCACCGGCCTGATGCCCAGTTCGTCAAGCGCCTCGATGACATGGATATGCGCCAACCCACGCGCGCCGCCGCCGCCGAAGGCAATGCCAAACGTCGGGCTCATCCCTTGCCGGCTCCGACCAGTTTCGGTCCTATGACCATGATGGTCGGCTCGGCCGACAGCAGCTTCTTCGCCGCCGCCTTGACCTGATCGAGCGTCACCGCGTTGATGTAGCCGGCGCGGCGCTGCATGTAGTCGATGCCGAGATCGTCGAGCTGCAGCTCGACCAAAGTCGAGGCAATGGAACTCGACGAGTCCAGATTGTTGATGGCATAGGCGCCGGTCAAATATTTCTTGGTTGCCGCCAACTCCGCTTCGGTCGGGCCTTGCTCGGCCAGTTGCTTGACCACGTCGCGGACGATGCCCAGCGTCTCGGCCGCCCGGTCCGACCGCGTCCCGGTGCTGACGATCAGCGCGCTGGCGTGGTCCTGGTTGATCAGCGAGGAGTTGACGCTGTAGGCCAGCCCGCGCTTTTCGCGCACCTCCTGGAACAGGCGCGAGGTGAAGGTGCCGCCGCCGAGAATCTCGTTCATCAGCACGGCGGGAAAGAAATCCGGCGCCTTGCGCTTCACGCCGGGAAAAGCGAGCTGCAGGGAGGTCTGCGGCAGGTCGTAGTCGACCTCGACATGCTGCGCCAGCTTTGGGTCGATGTCGGCCACGGGGGCGAGCGCCTGGTTTTGCGGCAGGTCGCCGAACACCATGTCGAGCTTCTTCTTGAGCGTCTCGGGGTCGATGGCGCCGACGACGGCGACATGCAACCCACCACGCGCGAACACCGCTTTGTGAAAGGCTTTCAGATCATCCGGCGTGATGGTGGCTATGCTCTCCTTGGTGCCCTGATCGGAGCGGGAATAGGGATGGTCGCCATAGAGGGCGCGCGCCCATTTGCTCTGCGCGACCGTGTCGGGATCGTTCTCGCCGGCGATGATGCCGGACAGGACCTGGGCGCGGATGCGGTCGATAGGCGCCTGGTCGAAGCGCGGCTGGTTGACCGCGAGCCGCAACAGCTCGAACGCCTCGTCGCGCTGCTCGGCCAGCATGCGCATGGAGCCGTAGATGCCGTCGCGGCTTTCGTCGAAACTCATCTCGGCGCCGGCATCGTCGAGCTTGATCTGGAAGCCTTCCGAGTCGAGCGGGCCGGCGCCTTCGTCGAACAGACCGGTCATCAGGTTGGCCAACCCTTCCTTGCCCGGCGGATCCTGCGTCGAGCCGCCGCCGAAGACGAAGCGGATGGCGACGATCGGCACGGAATAGTCCTCCACCAGCCAGGCGGTGATGCCTTTTGGCGAGGTGACGGACTGGATGTCCATGGCGCGCGCCGTGAGTGCGGGCAGGATCAGGAAGAGGATGGAGAGGAAAAGGGTTGCGAGGGGCGCGCGTGCGCGTATTGCGTTCGTGCTCTTCATCATCAATTCCCCGCCTGTTGCTGCGGCAAGAGATAGCCGGTCGTCGACCGGGCGAGCACCAGATAGCGCGCGGCGACGGCCTTGACCTCGTCTGTCGTGACCTTGCGGATACGGTCCGGCCATTGCTGGACGTCCTGCACATTGCCGCCGGTGGCCAGCGTCGAGCCGTAGATGTTGGCCATCGAATCCTGCTTGTCGCGGGCAAAGATCATCGACCTGACATAGCGGTCCTTGGCCTTTTCCAGCTCCGAAGGCGTGACGCCATCCCTGACGATGCGTGCCACTTCGGCATCGACCGCCGCTTCGACGTCGGAGATTTTGGCATCGCCGCGCGGCGCGCCGTAGATGGTGAAATTGGTGTCGTCGAGCATCGTGCCCTGGAAAAAGGCGCCGGCGCTGGATGCGATGCCTTGCTGGACGACGAGCGCCTGGTAGAGCCGGCTGCGATTGCCGCCGCCGAGGATTTCCGCCAGCAGGTCGAGCGCTTCCGCCTCGCCCGGCTTGCCCGAATGATAGGATGGCACCACCCACTGCGTGGAAAAGCTCGGCACGCTGACGCGGGCATCGGCGAGCGTCACCGTGCGCTTGGTGTTCTGCTCCGGTTCGACCGGGCGGATGCGGGGCGGCAGATCGGGGCCGCGCGCCACCTTGCCATAGGTCTTTTCGGCCAGCGCCCGTACCGTGTCCGGCTCGACATCGCCGGCCACGATCAGCACAGCGTTGTTGGGCCGGTAGTATTTGTCATAGAAGGCGGTCGCGTCGGTGCGGTTCAGCTGCTGCATCTCCTGCATCCAGCCGATAACCGGAATGCGATAGGGCTGGTTCTGCCACAGCGTGGCATCGACCTCCTCGTCCAGCACGGCCTCGGGATTGTTGTCGATGCGCGAGCGGCGCTCCTCGAGGATGACATCGCGCTCGGTCTTGATGACATCGTCGGTGAGGATGAGGTTGCGCATGCGGTCGGCCTCGAAGCTCATCATCAGCTCGAGCGCGGACGGCGCCACCGTCTCGTGGAAGGCCGTGTAGTCGTAAGAGGTGAAGGCGTTGTTGGAGCCGCCGATATCGGAGATAGCGCGGTCGAACTCGCCCGCCGCATGGTGGGTCGTCGCCTTGAACATCAGATGCTCGAAGAAATGCGCGATGCCCGATTTGCCCGGCGGCTCGTCGGCGCTGCCGATCTTGTACCACACCATATGGGTGACGATCGGTGCACGATGGTCGGGAATGACGACGACCTCCATGCCGTTGTCGAGCAGGAAATCCGTCACCTTGAACGCGTCCGGCGCGCTCTCGGCCAGCGCCGAACCGGTGATCGTGAAAGCCAGCGACGTCGCCAGCAGCGTTGCGCGCAGCCATTCAGCCTTGGATGTCATCAATGGCTCCGGTTTTCTTGGCAGGACGATAGGCAGGGTCTGGACGACAAGCAAAGTGAATTGTTGGTCATGTTGCCGGCAAAGGCGGCGGCAAAGAGGCCGGCCGTGGATGCCTGGCTATGGATGGAGCGCGTATCAGGCCGCCTCGATGAAGCGGATGACGGTCTCGCCATAGTTGCGTTCGTCCAGCACGGCAAAGCCGGGGCCTGGTTCGAAGGGCGCCACCGCGGCCTCCTCGACCACACACAGCGCGCCGGGGCGGAGCCAGCCACCGGCTTTCGCCGACTGCAGCGCGCGCTCGCCAAGGCCCTTGCCATAGGGCGGGTCGGCGAAGACGAGACCGAACGGCGACAGCGTGCCGGCCTCACCGAGGCCGGTAGCGTCGCGGCGAAAGATCTTGGTGCGGCCGGTCAGGCCGAAGGCCTCGACATTGTCGCGGATCAGGCCTCGGCCTTCCGCCGATTCTTCGATGAAGACGCCGTAGGAAGCACCGCGCGACAGCGCTTCGAGCCCGAGCGCGCCGGTGCCGGCGAACAGGTCGAGCACGCGCGCGCCGTCCAATTGCTCGGCAAAACGATGCGCCAGCACGTTGAAGACCGCCTCGCGGGTGCGATCGGTCGTCGGACGGATGGCGCTTGAGCGAGGCGTCGCCAAGGGACGCCCACGAAACTCACCGCCGACGATTCTCATCTCGCTTTAGGCCTCATCTCGTTCTGGGACCTTTGGGACCACTGCGCGGCCGCTCGCCGCCAGCACCGCCCGGACGCTCGCCGCGCGGCTTGCCGAACGGCTTTGCACCGGCGGGTTTGCCATAGGACGGCTTGAACGACGCCTTGCGCGCCTTGGCGTCGGCCGCCTTGGCGGCGTCGGCTTCTGCCCTGCCCTTGCCGATCGGCCGTGCGCCCGGCGCCATCCAGACATTGGCCTTGCGCTGGCCGGGCGGCTCGATCGGCCGTTGCTCGCGCTCGGATTTCTTGCCGCCGCCCGGCTTACCGCCAAAAGCACCACGAGGCTTGTCGCCGAAGCCGCCGCGCGGCTTGTCGCCAAAATTGCCGCGGGGTTTGTCGCCAAAGCTGCGTTCGGGCCGCGGACCGCGCTCGCCAAAGCTCTTCTCAGATCCCGCGCTTCTGTCGGGGCTTGTCGACAGCTTGCCCAGCGCTTCGTCGCGACTGCCTTCGCGGCGTTTGCGGTTCTTGATCAACCCGCCCTCGCCGATCGGACGGCGCTCGCCGTCACGGGTGAATTTCGGCCGTTCCGGCTCCGGCTCGCGGATTTCGGTGCGCCGCACCGGCTTGTTGGAAAACGGTTTGGTGACATCGGCGTCGAAATTGGCGCCTGATTCCTCGACCAGGCGCTCGCCAAGCTGGTCGCGCAGCACCCTGCCCTTGATCTCCAGCACATGGCCCTCGGCGAGGTCATCAAGCTGGAACGGGCCGTAGGAAATGCGGATCAGCCGCGTCACGTCGAGGCCAAGCGAGCCGAGGATGTTCCTGACTTCGCGGTTCTTGCCCTCGCGCAGGCCGATCGTCAGCCAGGCATTGGTGCCTTGCTCACGGTCGAGCGTCGCTTCGATGGCGCCGTAAAACACGCCGTCGACGGCAATGCCTTCACGCAGGCCGGCAAGCGCGCTCTCCTCGACCTTGCCGTGGACGCGCACGCGGTAGCGGCGCAGCCAGCCAGTGGCCGGCAGTTCGAGCACGCGCGACAGGCCGCCATCGTTGGTGAGCAGAAGCAGGCCTTCGGTGTTGATATCCAGCCGGCCGATGGTCATCAGCCGCGGCAATTCAGCCGGCAGCACGTCGAAGACGGTCTTGCGGCCCTCGGGATCGCGGTTGGTGGTGACGACGCCGGCCGGCTTGTGGAACAGGAACAGGCGGGTGCGCTCGATTGGCGGGATTTCCATACCGTCGAGATGGATGATGTCATCAGGCATGACGTTGAAGGCCGGCGAGGTCAGGGCGCGGCCGTTGACCTTGACGCGGCCGGCGGCGATCAGTTCCTCGGCGTCGCGGCGCGAGGCCAGGCCGGCGCGGGCCAGCCGCTTGGCGATGCGTTCGCCGGCCTCTTCCGTCGCGTCCGCGGGACGCGGGCGCGGCTTGAAGCTGCCGCCTGACGCGCCTTGCGGCCGATCGCCAAAGTCGCGCTTGGGGCGGTCAGCGAAGTCACGCTTCGGGCGATCGCCGGCGTCGCGCGGCGCGCGGTCGCTAAAATCACGCTTGGGACGGTCGAAGCGCTTTTCGCCGCCCTCTGCCGCCGCAGCCGGCCGGTCGCCACGCGGTGCATAAGGTTTGCGCGGCCCTTCGCGCTTTTCATAGGGCTTGCGCTCGCCTTCGGCCGCCATTGGCCGGTCGCCGCGCGGTGCATAAGGTTTGCGCGGCCCTTCGCGCTTTTCATAGGACTTGCGCTCGCCCTCAGCGGCCACCGGGCGGTCGCCGCGCGGTGCGTAGGGCTTGCGTGGGCCTTCGCGCTTCTCATAGGGCTTGCGCTCACCTTCAGCGGCCACCGGGCGGTCGCCGCGCGGTGCGTAGGGCTTGCGTGGCCCCTCACGCTTTTCATAGGGCTTGCGCTCGCCCTCAGCGGCCACCGGGCGGTCGCCGCGCGGTGCGTAGGGCTTGCGTGGCCCCTCACGCTTCTCAAAAGGCTTGCCTTCGGGGCGCGGACCTTTGCTGAATGGCTTGTCACCGCCCTTGAAGTCGCGCTTCGGCCGCTCGCTATCGGCAGCCATCGGCCGATCGCCACGCGGTGCGTAAGGTTTCTTGGCGCCAAAGGACGGCTTGCCGCCTTTGCCGGCGGCGCCATCACGGCTGCGCGGTGCCGCGGCTTTCGAGCCGCTTCTGACCGGACCCTTCTTGGGTCGGAATTTCTTGTCGTTGTCGTCCATGTGGCCTTTGTCCGTTTGCGCTGCTACAGCGTGGCGCATCCTTTTGGGCGCGCAACGAACGCTGTAGCATTTTTGATGTGGCGCATGATCATTTCCGAAAACCGAGTCCGATTTTCGAGGTCATGCGCTCAATAACAGGATCACCAGAGTTTGTCAGGGAAAAGTGGTGACCGGTTTTTCCGAAAGGACAAACGAAAACCAAAAGCCTGGAGCAAGTGCGGTTCATTCTGAAACGGACTTGCTCCAGCGAGTGGCGAGGAGATAATCGGAATGGAAATCGCGTGAAGCGGCCCGATTTCATGGCGCTGGCGCTGAAGGAGGCCGAAGCTGCCGCCTTGCGTGGCGAAGTGCCGGTCGGCGCCGTCATCGCCAACGCCGATGGCGTTGTCGCCAGTGCCGGCAACCGCACACGCGAACTTGCCGACCCGACGGCGCATGCCGAGATGCTGGTCATCCGCGAAGCCTGCCGCAAGCTGTCGGCCGAGCGGCTCACCGGCCATGATCTCTATGTGACGCTTGAGCCTTGCGCCATGTGCGCCGGCGCCATTTCCTTCGCCCGGCTGCGGCGGCTCTATTTCGGCGCCGCCGACGACAAGGGCGGTGCGGTGGTCAATGGCGTGCGCTTCTTCGCCTCGCCGACCTGCCACCACACGCCCGACATCTATCCGGGCATCGGCGAGACCGAAGCGGCCGTGCTACTCAAAGGATTTTTCCGGGAACGGCGCGGCTGAACCGGGCGCCCTTCGGCAAGAAACAACAAAGGGGCAGTTTTTACAAGGACGGCATCCAGTCGAACCAGCCGCTGCCCTTCTTGCCTTCCGCCTCTTTCTTGAGACGACGTTCCTTCTTGTACTCGTCCTCACCAAGCTCATTCTGCGGCGCTGTGCCAGCTGCTACACGATACTGCACCGGCGGTTCGCTGAGATATTTGCGGGTGTTCGGGTCACCCTGCTTGCTATCGGCGAGGCGGCGCTGGATCTCGGCGGCACGACCCTTGTCGGAATCAGCGGGTGTCCACGCCGGCGGGTGGCTCGAACCTGAATCCGCCATCGCTTTCTTCACCGAGGCCGGATCGGTCTGCACGTCGTCGACGATCTCCGACTGATAGGCCGGATCGTTCTGATGGGCGGTGGCGTCGGCGCGCAAGCGGGCGCGGCGCTGCTCGGGCGATTCGGGCCATTCGGCGCTTGCCGTCTCGATGCTGTCCTGCGGCGCCGGCAGCGCTTCCTTCTGGCCTGGCGCCGGCTTCACCAGCGTCGGGCGCGGCTTGTAGTCGATCTGTTCCTTGCGCTTCGGCGCGAACGAAAAGGCGCCCGAAATATCGCCGGCCAGCTGTTCGCCGGCGGTCTTGTCGGTGCCATAGGTCGGAGACCCCATGCAGCCGGACAAAGCGAGGCCCGATGCGACAAGCGGCGCCAGCAGCGCCAGGCGCACGTTATATCTCTCGGTCATGCCAAAAAGTCCCACTGTAGACAGCCTCTCGATTGCCACCGGCCTTATGACCGGTCCCCATCGTCCAAGCACTTGCGACGGAAATCCGGCGACAATTTGTCTTCCGGAGTTTCGCGTGTTTACCTCAACCACTCGTTAAGGGCAACGCGCGGGCGGTTTTCGCCCGCCCGGCGTGGCATTTGTGCACCGATCAAGCTGGCCGGCCGGCCTGTTAAAGCCGGCCAAGCGCCTTCAATTCGTGCAGTACCGCCGCATCGCGCGCCGAAACATCCGGAAATTCCGGATCCTGGCCGACATCGGCGGTGTAGCGCCAGGACCGTGCGCATTTCACGAGGCCGCGATCCTCGGCCTTTTCGACCACCACGGCGACACCCCTGACGTCGTCAAGCGTGAAGGCACCCACAGGCGCTTCGCCATGAGCGATCACCAGATCGCTGGTGATCGCCATCTCGGCCATGTCGACATCGGATATCGCCGCTTCGAGCGCTGCATCGTTGATGGTGACGACCGGCACTGCTTCCAGCGACGACCCTATCACCTTCTGGGCGCGCGCGATCTCCAGCGCGCCGGTGACGACACGCCGCACCTGCCGCACCTTGCGCCACTTTTCCGCCAGCGCCTCATTCTTCCAGTCCGCCGGGATTTGCGGGAACTGGTCGAGATGCACCGAGACGGCGTCGGGATGACGATCGAGCCAGGCCTCTTCCATGGTGAAGGGCAGCATTGGCGCCAGCCATTTCACCAGGCAATCGAAGAGATGGCGCACCACTTGCACCGAAGCCTTGCGTTTTAGGCTCGACGGCGCGTCACAGTAGAGCGCGTCCTTGCGGATGTCGAAATAGAACGCCGATAGTTCGACCACCATGAAATCGAGCAGCATGCGGGTGATGCGCTTGAATTCGAAGGCGTCGTAGCCCGAGCGCACGACTTCATCGAGTTCGGAGAGCCGGTGCAGCATCAGCCGCTCCAGCTCCGGCATCTTCCCCAGCGGCACCTCCTCGCCATCGTCATGGGCGAGCGTGCCCAGCATCCAGCGGATAGTGTTGCGCAGCTTGCGATAGGCGTCGATGTTGGTCTGCAGCACGTTCTTACCGAGCCGCTGGTCCTCCCAGTAATCAGTCGTCACCACCCACAGACGCAGGATGTCGGCCCCCGACTGCTTGATGACGTCCTGTGGAACGACGGTGTTGCCGAGCGATTTCGACATCTTGCGGCCATCCTCATCCATGGTGAAACCATGGGTGACGACGGTGTCGTAAGGCGCCCTGCCCCTGGTGCCGCAGCTTTCCAGCAGCGAGGAGTGGAACCAGCCGCGATGCTGGTCGGAGCCTTCGAGATAGACGTCGGCCGGCCATTTCAGGTCAGGACGATCTTCCAGCGTGAAGGCGTGCGTCGAGCCCGAATCGAACCAGACGTCGAGGATGTCCATCACCTGCTTCCATTTGGAGGCATCGTGATTGCCGAGGAAACGCTCCTTGGCGCCGGCGGCGAACCAGGCGTCGGCGCCCTCCTGTTCGAAGGCGTCCATGATGCGCTGGTTGACCGCCTCGTCCTTCAGCACATTGCCATCGGCATCGGCGAAGACGGCGATCGGCACGCCCCAGGCGCGCTGACGCGACAGCACCCAGTCCGGGCGCTCCTCGATCATGGCGCGGATGCGGTTCTGGCCGGCGGCGGGCACGAAGCGGGTGTCGTCGATCGCCTTCAGCGCGCGGCTGCGCAACGTCGAGCCGTCGCCGAGGTCCTTGTCCATGTAGACAAACCATTGCGGCGTGTTGCGGAAGATGATCGGCTTCTTCGACCGCCAGGAATGCGGATAGGAGTGTTTCAGCCGACCCCGCGCGAACAGCGCGTTGCGCTTGATCAGCTCGTCGATGACCGCCTGGTTAGCGTTGCCCTTCTTGCCGTTGTCGTCGATGACGCGCGCCGGCCCACCCTCGCGATCCGGGCCAAAACCCGGCGCGTCCTTGGTGAAGAAACCGCCATCGTCGACGGTGAACGGGATGGCGCTGTCGATGTCGCGTGCGCGCAGATCCGCCGCCGCATCCATCCAGGCGTCAAAATCCTCGCGGCCGTGGCCGGGCGCGGTGTGGACGAAGCCGGTGCCGGCATCGTCGGTGACATGGTCGCCGGCGAGCATCGGAACGGCAAATTCGTAGCCGCCGCCAAAGCCCTTGAACGGATGCGAAAGCGTAAGGCTTCCAAGCTCTTGCGCCGAAACGCTGCGGAGACGATTCAAGGTGACCTTGGCCTTGGCCGAGGCGTCCTCGGCCAGTGCGTCGGCAAAGATCAGCTTTTCGCCCGGCTGCGGGCCAAACGCGTTCTCGGCCGCCGTCACCTCGTAGAGGCCGTAGCTGATGCGCGGCGAATAGTTGACGGCGCGGTTGCCGGGGATGGTCCAGGGCGTCGTCGTCCAGATGACGACGTGGGCCTGGAGCAGGTCGAGGGCTCCCTCCGTCAGTTTGGTCTCACCATCATCGATGGGACGGACCAGGCTGGCGACCGGAAACTTCGCCCAGATCGTGTCGGACTCATAATCCTGGTACTCGACCTCGGCCTCGGCCAGTGCCGTGCGCTCGACCACGCTCCACATGACCGGCTTGGAACCGCGGTAGAGCTGGCCCGACATGGCGAATTTCAAAAGTTCGCCGGCAATGCGCGACTCGGCATGGAAAGCCATCGTCGTATAGGGATTCTTGAAGTCGCCGATGACGCCGAGCCGCTGGAACTCATCGCCCTGCACCGTGATCCAATGCGCGGCGAACTCACGGCATTCCTTGCGGAATTCGTTGACCGGCACCTCGTCCTTGTTCTTGCCCTTGGCGCGGTACTGCTCCTCGATCTTCCATTCGATCGGCAGGCCATGGCAGTCCCAGCCCGGCACATAGTTCGAGTCATAGCCGCGCATCTGGAACGAGCGGGTGATGACGTCCTTGAGGATCTTGTTCAGCGCATGGCCGATATGGATGTTGCCGTTGGCGTAGGGCGGGCCGTCATGCAGCACGTATTTCGTGCGGCCGGCAGCATCCTCGCGCAGCTTGCGGTAGAGGTCCATGTCCTGCCAGCGCTTGACCAGCAGCGGCTCCTTCTCGGGCAAGCCGGCGCGCATCGGAAAATCCGTCTGCGGCAGGTAAAGCGTCTTGGAATAATCGATCGTTTCAGCGGTATCGGTCATTGGTCTGCCATGTGCATTGCCCGGCGGCAAAGGAGCTCGGGCGTTGAACTATACTTTTTGAGCATGTCGTTTTCCCAAAACCGGGGCCACTTTTGGGCGACATGCCTGATGATTTGGAAAAAGCGCGAGGGCGCACGCCAAGATTCCCGGCGGCTCCGGCGGCGCTCAGGCCGCCCGGAACACCGGGCTTATAATTCGTATGGTCGGCCGGCAAAGGCGCGAAAAGCTCGTCATGCCCCGGCTTTTAGCGGAGATAGGCGCAGGAATAAAGCGTCTCTCGTTCGATTCGCTTACATCGTGAAATCGAAGCGATAGGTGGTCGACACGCCGATCATGAACTGATTGCGGTCGCCTCGTTCCTTGACCAGGCTGGAATCGGCCGCCGGTCCCATCAGGCGCGAATATTCACCAAACAGGCTGGCGGTCATCGGCTCGGTCACCTTCCAGGTTATGGCGCCGCCGAGGCCGGTCGATTTCAGGCCGCCACCGGGATGATATTCGCTCAAGCCCGAGGCCACGGCTTCCTGCGCATTGACGCCATAATAGGCGTCGAAATAGTTGCCCGAGGCAATTGAAACACGCGGTCCACCCGAAATCCGCACGGTTGGCGTCACGTCGTAGAAGGCGTCGGCAGCGATGTCGGCGACAAAGCCGTTATGAGCGCGAATGCCGTGGCGCAGCTCGGCGCGCGCGCGCAGCCAATCGGTCGGATAGAATTCGAAGAAGCCGCCGACCTCGCCGCCCCAGCGCACCGGATCGAGACCCTTCAGCTCATCGGCGTTGTCATCGTCACGGGAAAACAGGAACTTGCCGGTCAGGCCAGCGCGGACACCGCCATCGTCGACCAGCGCCAGCGAGATGTTGTCGTTGCGCGAAGTGAAGCGTGCCGCCGGTCCGGCCTTGCCCAACGAAATGATCGGCGAGGCGCTGAGCAGGTACTCCTTGCCGCCCTCGAAATTCGGCGCCACCATGCCGGTGGCACCAACGGTCAGATACCAATCGCCGGACAGCCAACTGCCCTCGCCCGCATTGGCAGTACCCGCGCCGCTCAGCACCACAGCGGCCAACACCAGAGAGATTCTTCCGACCGGACTCATGGCCACTCCACTAACACAACACACACGGTTACCGATGACAGCTTTGACGGCCGTTTGGTAAAATTTGATTTAACCCGGAGACATCCGCTCACGGTTTGCCGCGATCCCGCTGCTGGTCATCGACTGGACGTTGGCCGGCGCCGGGACTAACTTCCATCCGGCAGTATCCCGTAGCCCTTGATGGAGACCGCGACAATGACCCTGCACGGCGACGCCTTGAAAATCGCGATCGAACAGACACGGACAAAATGGGGATGGTTTGTCGCGCTCGGCGTGCTGCTGCTCATCTTCGGCGGCATTGCCTTCGCCAATCTGTTCATCGCCACGGTGGCTTCTGTCTATGTCGTGGGATGGCTGATGCTGATGGCCGGTGTCATCGAGATCGTGCATGCGTTCGGCGTCAAGACCTGGAGCCGCTTCTTCTACTGGCTGCTCAGCGGACTGCTCTACGCCGTTGCCGGCTTCTTCGCTTTCGACAATCCGCTGCTTGCTTCAGCGGTCCTGACGTTCCTGCTGGCGATCGCCCTGGTCGCGTCAGGGGTGCTCCGGGCCTGGGTCGGCTACAGCCACCGGCCGGAACGCGGCTGGGGCTGGGTCGTCGCGGCCGGTGTCATCAGCGCGCTTGCCGGCCTGATCATCGCCATGGGCTGGCCGGTCAACAGCCTGTGGGTGCTGGGTCTCTTCCTGGCGATCGACCTGATCTTCCAGGGCTGGACCTTCATCGCCGTCGGCCTCGCGCTGAAGAAATAGTCACGTCAGATTGAGCAGCGTCACCGAAACCAGCGCCAGCGCAATTCCAAGATATTGCGTCGAGGACAGTTCTTCGCCGAAGACAAGGGTGCCGACCAGCACGGCGCCGGCCACGACGATGGTGTTGACCAGCGCCCCGGTCACGGCGAGGTTCAGCTTTGTGTTGATAAAAGCGAATACTGAGTAGGAGAGCGGCGACAGCAGCATGACGTATGCCAGGCTGCGGCCGTTGCCGGTCTTGCCCCAATGCGCGCTCAGCCCATCGCAGAGGATAAACAGACCGGCGCAAACCAGCACCACGCTCCAGACAGACAGGTCGATTTTCATCGAGGAGTGTTGGGCGTTTTGGCGGCCACCTTCGATGAACTTCTTCACAGTTCGCCGCAGTTTCGGCGATTCCGTCAGAAGGCGATGGCGCGATCCAGGTCCGAGAGCGGCTTGACGCCGGCAAGCAGCGCGCGTGCCTCGGCTTCATCGCGCTTCATCTGCGCGACCAGCGCATCGAGCCCTTCGAACTTCACCTCCGGGCGCAGGAAACCGAAGAAGGAAACCTGGCAGACCTCGCCATAGAGGTCACCGGAGAAATCAAAGACGAAGGTTTCCAGCAGCGGCGCACCATTGTCGTCAACGGTCGGGCGACGGCCAAAGCTGGCGACACCGTCGTGAAGCGTGCCGTCGGCGCGGCGAAAGCGGACGGCATAGATGCCCTCCTTGAGTGCGGCTTCGGCCGACAGCCTCATATTCGCGGTTGGAAAGCCAAGCGTGCGGCCGAGCTGCTGTCCGCCGACCACTTCGCTTTCGACGGTGAAGCGATAGCCGAGCAGTCCGGCCGCCTCGGCCACCTCGCCCTCGCTCAGCAACCCGCGGATGCGGCTGGACGAGACAACCTCGGCACCCTCGTCACGGAAAGCGTCGACGAGCGTGACGCCGAAGCCGTGACGCTCGCCGGCCGCCATCAGGTAGGCCGGGCCGCCTTGACGATCCTTGCCGAAATGGAAATCGAACCCGGTCACGGCATGGGTAATGCCAAGATTCCTTTCCAGCACATCCGTCACGAATGCTTCCGCCGACAGCGAGGCGAAGTCGCGCGTGAACGGCTGCTCGACGAGCGCGGCAAAGCCCAGCAGCGACAGGAGCCGCGCCTTCATCGGCGGCGGCGTCAGCACGAACAACGGGATATCAGGCCGGAAGATCTTGCGCGGATGCGGTTCGAATGTCAGCACCAGGGCCGGCACTCCGCGCCGCCGGGCTTCAGTCGAGGCCCGCTCGAGCACCGCCTGATGGCCGCGATGGACACCATCGAAATTGCCGATCGCCACCACGCCGCCGCGCAGGTCTGCGGACAGCGGTGCGGTCGCCAGAATGCGCTGGAAGGCTGCCATCGTCACCTACCGCAGTCTGGGAATGACGGCCACCGGACGATACCCATGCTTTTCCAGGAAGGTCGCCAATCTTGCCGGATCCGGTTGCAGTGCATCGCCATAGTCGCGGGCATGGATACCGCCGGAGACATAGAGGACATCGAAGCCATTGTCGGCGGCGCCCTTCACATCGGTCATCACGCCGTCGCCGATGGCCAGCACCTGGCCGCGCTCGATCGGTCGGCCAAGAATCTCCGAAACCTCCTTCATCGCGAGGTTATAGATCGGCGCGTAAGGTTTTCCGGCGATCAATGTGCGGCCACCGAGCTGGGCATAATCGCGTGCCAATGCGCCGGCACACCAGATGATGCGTTCGCCACGCTCGACCACAATGTCGGGATTTGCGCAAATGAAAGGCAGGTTCCTGGCGCGCAGCCGCCGCAGAAGCTCGGTATAATCCTCGGGCTTCTCGACCTCGTCATCGAACAGGCCGGTGCAGACGACGCCGGACGCCTCGAACTCCTCGACAAGCTCGACGTCGAGACCGTCATAGAGCGTGAAATCGCGGTCGGCGCCGATATGGAAAATCTTGCGCGGACCTTCGGCGATCAGATCCCGGGTCACGTCGCCTGAGGTGACCACCCGGTCGTAGGCTGACGGTGGAACACCGATCGCGTTCATCTGCGCCACGACATCGGCACTTCGGCGCGGCGAATTGGTGATCAGGACGACGGGGATTTCCGCCTCTCGAGCCCTTGCCAGTGCCGAGGCCGCCACAGGGAAATGCCTCTCGCCATTGTGGACCACGCCCCAGACATCGCACAGGATTGCCGAATAGGCTTTCGACACGTCTTCGAGCGAGCCGATGATTTCAGGCGAATCCGCCATGCCGTTTCCTTCAGTCATGATCATTGCGACCGCCGCGACCGACGGTTCGCCGCAGCCGGTTCGGATTAGCCGAACCGCTCCGGCCTGTCACCAGCTTTCGCCGGGCATCTGCGCGGCGTCAGCGAGGGTGCCCATTGGTTAGCGGTTGGTGAAGTGCCGACCCTGCAATCGAGCGATTTCCCAAACACGGCCTTCAGCGTTTTGTGGGAAAGCTGGCGTCGACCGAGAATCCGTCGGCGGGGGCCGCTGCAAGACATGCATGAACTTTGGCGTCAGTTCTGCCGCGACAAACGCGGCAACTATGCTCTTATGACGGTCGTTGCGATGGTTCCGCTGATGGGCAGCCTGGCGATCGCGGTCGATTTCACCGAGATGAGTCGTGAAAAACAGACGGTGTTGAATGCGCTCGATGCCGCCAACTTCGCCACGGCGCGCCGGCTGACGGAAGGTGCTACCGACGACCAGTTGAGAGCCTATGCGCTCGACTTCTTCAATGCCAACCTCAACAAGGTAGATCCCGCCAACACGACGCTCAGCGTCACCTTGCCAAGCAATACCGTCGGCGGGGGTCTGCTCAAGATGAGCGCGCGGCTTGACTACAAGCCCTATTTCTATCCTGTCTTCGGCCAACTCGTCGGCAAATCCGAAACTGACGCAAACCAGAAGATCAGCTTCAACGTCACTTCGGAAGTGCGGCTTAAGAATACCCTGGAAGTTGCCCTGGTGCTCGACAATTCCGGATCGATGACCAAGACCGGAACGGGCTCTGGGCAAAAGCGCATCGACCTTCTCAAGACCGCGGCCAAACAGCTGGTCGACACGCTGGCCCTGCAGGCGGCGATGATCAAGCAGGTCGACAGGCCGGTGCAGTTCGGCCTCGTGCCGTTTGCCGCATCGGTCAATGTCGGTCCCGGCAACGGCAATGCGTCCTGGATGGATACCGAAGGCCTGTCGCCGGTATCGAACGAGAATTTCGACTGGTCGACGCTGAACACGGCCACCAAATACGCCCAGCAGACCAATGGCATCTGGTACAAGCGCGGTTCGGGATGGGGTGCCGACGAGGGCCAGATGCTGACCCGGTTCTCGCTCTACCGCGATATGAAGGTCGTCACCAACCATGAGCGTGTCACCAACAGCAAGCGTGTGGTTTGCGACGAATACAACTCGAACAACACCTGCAAACGAAACCACGACGAATATGACTACATCGATTCCTACGGCCCATTCGCCAGTTGGCAGGGTTGCGTCGAGGCCCGGCCCTATCCCTACAATGTCAACGATGCCGCGCCGTCCGGCGGCTCGGCGAACACCGGCATAGGGGTTGGCGATCCGGCAACGATGTTCGTGCCGATGTTCGCCCCGGACGAACCCGGCAATCATTGGAAGCTCACCCAGGATCCCGACGAGGCCGCGCCGACGGCCTATGGCGCGGTGAACAGCTGGTGGAATGACGACCCGACGAGCAGCACCGGCCAATCCCGGCTGCGCAACATGGCCAAATATTTCCAGCCGCGGCCGATCGATGCGCCGGCGCTGCCGGCCGGCAACGGCCCGAGCTACAGCTGCTCCACCAACCCGATCACGCCACTGACCGACGTCAGCGTCACCGATGGGCTTACCGCTATCAAGGCCGCGATCGACCTGATGCAGCCGGATGGCGGCACCAATGTTCCCGAGGGCATGGCCTGGGGCTGGCGGGTGGTTTCGAGCGGCGAGCCGTTCACGCAAGGGCGCCCGGAAACCGAGAGAGGCAACGACAAGGTCGTGATCGTGCTGACCGACGGCGCCAACACCTACTACACGCCGTCCTCGCTGGGTTATTCCGACCCCGCCAGCTCGAAGTCGACCTATGCGTCCTACGGCTATCTTAACCCCGGCTACAACGGCACTTCGGTCGGCCGCCTGTTCTTGGGCACGTCGAGTACTGTCGGCCAGTTCGACTATTCGAACGGCAATTATACCAACGCGCTGAACCAGCAGATGGCGACACTGTGCAACAACGCCAAGGCAGCCAACATCATGGTGATGACGGTGGCGCTCGACCTGTCCACAACCAATACGGCCGACAAGCAGGCGATCGATGCGCTGAAATCGTGCTCGTCGGACTCGCGCTTCCGCAAGGATCCTACGGACGCGAGCAAGCCGGCCAAACTGTTCTGGAATGCGACCGGCGCTACCTTGTCGAACGATTTCAAGGAAATCGGCAACGAATTGTCGAATCTGCGCGTCGTCGGCTGATCCGAAGGCACTAAAGCGCGTCGCGTTTGAACGGATTCAGGCGACGCGCTTTAGGTTTTTGTTTTTATGCATGTCGTTCTCCCAAAACCGGGGCCACTTTTGGGCGACATGCACTGGCAGCCCTCTGGCGCAACGGCTGGCGTCGCCATGCCCTTGCGCGCGCCTGCCGGTGCAGGCACCTGTAGGCCGCTCGCGGGATCGTGCATCCATTCGCGACGCTGGGGAACGAACCGATGCCCGAAACCGCCAATCATCTCGCCTTCGCGCTGGTCTGCCTCGGCATGGTGCTGACGCCTGGCCCCAACATGATCTATCTGATCTCGCGTTCCCTGTCGCAAGGACCGAAAGCGGGGCTGATCTCGCTTGGCGGCGTGGCGCTCGGCTTTCTCTTCTATGTGCTGGCTGCGGCCTTCGGCATCACCGCGCTGCTGCTCGCCGTGCCCTACGCCTATGATGCGCTGCGTTTTGCCGGTGTGCTCTATCTCCTATGGCTGGCCTGGCAGGCGGTGAAGCCGGGTGGACGTTCGCCGTTCCAGGTGCGCGAATTGCCAAGGGACCGGCCGCGCAAGCTGTTCGCCATGGGCCTGATGACCAATCTGCTCAATCCGAAGGTGGCCGTACTCTATTTGTCGCTGCTGCCGCAGTTCATCAGCCTGGACAAGGGCCATGTCCTGTCGCAGCTTCTGGTGCTGGGCGCGACGCAGATCACGATCAGCCTCAGCGTCAATGCCATCATCGCGGTGACGGCCGGTTCGATCGCCACCTTCCTCGCCGGGCGGCCATTGTGGCTGGTCATCCAGCGCTGGATGATGGGAACCGTGCTGGCAGCACTCGCGCTGAAGATGGCGACCGACGCGCAGCGCTGAGAGCGCTTCGTTACATCGGCCGCCTTATCTGCTGCGCCCGCTCCGGTTCGACCACCTTGCGGTAGAGATGCCAGGTGGCATGGCCGAGCACCGGCATGACCACGGCGAGCCCGGCAAAAAGCGGGATCGAGCCGATCACCAGAAGCACAGCGACCAACAAGCCCCACAGCGCCATCTGCAGCGGGTTGGCCATCACCGCCCGGGCCGAAGTCTCGATGGCCGAAACGGCGCCGACATCACGGTCGAGCAGCAGCGGGAAGGCAATCACGGTGGTGGCCAGCACGACCACGGCGAAGACAAAACCCGCGGCATTGCCGGCAAGGATCAACGTCCAGCCCTTGCCGGTCGTCAGCACCTCGCGGACGAAGCTGCCGATCGATGCCGGCGGCTGATCGCCGAACAGGCCGGTGTAGATCGACTGCGCGGTGTAGAGCCACAACAGGAACAGCGCGACCAGCATGATGCCGATCACCACGATCGATGGAACCGCCGGCGAGCGGCGCACATCGAGTGCATGTCGCCAGGAGGTGTTCATACCCAGTTCGCGCCGGCGGCTGATCTCGTAAAGGCCGATCGCGGCAAACGGCCCAACCAGCGCAAAACCCGACATCAGGGGGTAGATGAGCTGGATGGCATTGGCGCCAGAGGTCCACCTCGTCAAGATCAGGCCGACGATGGGATAGATCAGGCACAGGAACACATAGTGCGAGGGTTTTGCCCAGAAATCCTCGGCACCGAGGCGCAGCGCATCCCAAAGGTCCGACGTGGTGATGCGGCGCACCGCTGGCTGCACATGCATTCCACGTGCGTCCGCCATGACATGAAAGCCGGCCATAACCTTCCTCCCGTGTGTCGGGGCGGTCACCGCCAGGATGGCCGCCAGAGCTGCCACTTCAAGAACGAAAGGCACGATAGCAGAGTTGGCGGCGATTGTCGCTGCGTCAATGGCCTGGGGAGCAGCTCGTTGTGCAGATTTCTCAGTATCGCCTCGCATATGGCCGTGCCTTGGCAGGCTTCGTTTTGGCCAATCATTATACTGCATTTTACCATTTACGTATTTTAGCATTTCCTTAAATAGCTCGTAGAGACCCATGGCGTATCACCTCAGCTTTATAAGTCTTGGCGAGGGGCGATGTTCGCATTGAGAGGCTTCTGGTCTTCGGAGCGTGGCAACTTTGCCATAACGACCGCCATAGCGATGCTGCCGATAATGATTGGTTTGGCTGGTGCCATTGATGTGGTCGGCACGAGCCATGACGCCTCGCAACTACAGAACTCGCTGGACGCGGCAGGGCTCGCCGTCGGCACGAAGTTCTCTCCCGAGATGGCGGCTGGCGATGTTCAGCAACTTGGGCTGCAATTCTTCGCGGCAAATTTGAGCGCGGCCGACCCGCAGGAATATTCGGGCGGCCTCTCCACTTTCGCGGCAACGGCCAGCGGCAGCCCAAGCGCTTACTTTGTCTCGCTGTCGTCCAGCATAAGCCACCCAAGCTTCATCGGCGACTCGGCTTCCTGGCAGGCCTACCGTTCGGCGTCGGTCAAGATAAAGCCTGGCGCGCAGGCCTGCGTGCTGGCGCTCGATCCGCATGCGTCCGCCGCCGTGAACCTGCAGGGCTCGACCAACGTCTCGATGGCCAATTGCGTGATCGCGGCGAACTCGGACGCGTCCGATTCTGTCAATAGAGGCGGCTCCGCACTGGTTTCGGCGGGCTGTGTCTCAACCGTCGGCGGCACCAGCGGGCTGTTGCCACCCAGCGCCAGTCTCGCCTGCGGAACGCCGCACGAACATCGGTACGCGTCTTTTGATCCACTGGCCGACGTCCTTCCTCCCCCTTACACATTGTGTTTGCCGGTCCCGAACGGCAAAACCTACACCCTGTCGCCCGGCACTTATTGCGACAAGACATTGTCGGGGAACATCACGCTTAATCCGGGCGTCTACATCATGCGCGGCACCACCATAAAGCCAGGGGGAAACGGCAGCCTGACTGGCCAGGGCGTGACCATATTCCTCGTGGAAAACGCTCAGATCTACATAAATGCCAATGAGACCGTGAACCTTTCCCCACCCAGCAGCGGCCCTTATGCTGGTATCACCATTTTCCAGGATCGCGGCAATACGTCTGCCCTGACGTTGAATGGCGGCGCAAATTCCGTGCTCAGCGGCTTCATCTACGCGCCGAACGCGCCCATTTCCTACGCCGGAAATTCTGATATGAGCGCCCAGGGCGACTGTCTCAGGCTTGTCGGCAATACGGTACAGATGACCGGAAACTCGTCCGTCGCGTCGGACTGCACGGCTGCGCTTGGAAATCGCGCAATGTATGCTGACCGGATGATCACTCTCGTGAAATGAGAGACGGCTCCCAACGGTTGACCTGACATCCGCAGGCGCCGGCGGTAGCGTTGAGAAGATGGCGGTCGCGTTCAACAACGCTGGAGTGCGGCAACCGCACTCCAGCAGATAAGTGCCTTTTCACAAAAGCACATCCAGTTGAAAATGAGCATCGTTACGGTTGCGCCGGTGCAGCGAAGCGATCGATCACATCGGCCAGAGGGACGTGGCCAAGGCAGGCGCCCGAACCGGCGGGCTGTTCGCCATCCTCGACAGCCAGGGCATATCGCACGACCGGATCGGCTTCGATGCGGCGGCGCAGCCCGGCCAACCTGGGATAGGCAGCGCCGTCGACCGCCTGGTGGAACTCCGCCCAACGTGCCACGCCAATCAGCGTGGTATCGGCCAGCGTCAGCCGATCGCCGACCAGGAAGTCCGTGTCGACGATCATCTCTTCGAGGCGATCGTGGCGTTCGGCAACGGCCTTGCGGCCGAAGTCGCGCAAGATCGCCTTCAGCGCCGGTTCATCCGCGGCCATTTCCAATGCCACCCAGAGCGGGCTGAAAGCGGCGGTGAAACCGGTGTTCACGAAGGCCATCAACTGATGCATGCGGTCGGCTTGCGGCGTGCGCGGGTCGAAGCTGATGCGACGTTGCGTGTCACGCGCCTCGAGCCACGCGGCGATGGCCATGGTCTCGGTGACCACCGTGCCTTCGTCGGTGATCAAAACCGGCGTTTCCTGACGGCCGTTGATGCTGGCATAAGCATCGTTCTTCATCTCGGTGAGCATGTCGACGCGGCGCAGGCGATAGGGCTGTCCGACGCGTTCAAAGGCAGCGACGAGCCCCATCGAGCTTCCCGCCGGGAAGCCATAAAGGAGGATAGGTTCCATTTGTTTTCTTCCATGATTGAAGGGATCACGCCGCGCAGCGAAACTTGACCCTAAACACTGGTCGCCCCATGTAAATTACGCACAATTCTGTAACCAGGACCCGCCCATGAAAGACGTCGTCTCGCGCTGCCCGATCGAAGAGACCATGCGCGTGCTCAGTGGCCGCTGGCCCACACTGCTGCTCTATTATCTGAAGGACGGAACCAAGCGATTCAGCGAGCTGAGGCGCGACAACCCGACTGTGTCGCACCGCATTCTGGCGCTGGAACTGCGCAAGCTGGAGGACGCCGGTATCGTGCGGCGAACGGCGCGCCCGGGCTATCCGCTGCATGTCGACTACGACCTGACTGCGCCGGGTCGCAGGCTTGTACCGCTCATCGACGCGCTGGGCTCGTGGTGGGAACGGACCGAAGACGACCGGACCGGCCAAGTCTCACCAATGCTGGAAACCTATTCCGGCACGGCGACAGTGGAGACAATCACTTCGGCAAGTTGAAAACCGCCTCGATGTGATGTCCATCCGGATCGACGACGAAGGCGGCATAATAATGCGGACCGTAGTCGGGGCGCAGGCCGGGCGCACCGTTGTCACGGCCGCCATGTGCAAGCGCGGCCGCATGAAATTGTGCGATGCTCTGGCGATCCGGGGCGGCAAAAGCCAGATGAAAACCCGGACCGGGCGGACGCTGCCCTTTCGGGCAAAGTTTTATCGCCAGCTTGTCGCCGCCACCGGCAGGCCCGTAGCCCACCGCCTGATCGGGCTCGCCGGGTCGGAGATCGTCCCAGACTCTGATATAACCGAGCGGCCCCAGCACGGCGTCGTAGAAGGCAGCCGCGCGTTCGATATTCGAAACGCCGAAAGAAACGTGATGGAGCATCTTGGCAAAAAATCCCTTTTTGAGAGGCATGGTCGAACGACTTCGAACAGCCAGCATGCTGTTCAGTTCTGGCCCGCGTGATCGCCGGCCAGTCGTCCAAACATCCTGAAGTCGTGGTAGGCGCCTTTGAACCGGGCTTTCTGCCGCAGCGTTCCCTCGTAGCGGAACCCGGCTTTCTCCAGCACACGGTCCGATCCGGTATTGCCCGGCAGCGTCC
>NZ_RZRQ01000570.1:0-2305 GCF_003997785.1 Mesorhizobium sp. M7D.F.Ca.US.004.01.2.1
GTGCTGGCGGGGGAACGGGGCATGTTCCATTTTCCGTCGGCGGACGAAGTCCGTACGCAGCCGATCAGCCGTGCCGGGAACGAAGCCAACTGGCCGTTTTCGGTCGACGAGGGCATGCTGGCCTGCGTCTGGAGCGGCGGCCAGCGGGTGGTTGTCTTCTTCGAGAACAGACCTTCCGATTTAGGCGTGGACGAGACATTCCAGCCACGTCAGGTGATCGTCACCACCGATCCGATGCAGCTTACCCTCGGCAATATGGCGTATCGCGACCTTTTTAGCCCAGCCGCAAGCGTGGAGGAGCGCATCCGACTCGTCGCGCCGTTCGCGACGCTGGGACAGAAGCTTTGCGATCAACCGGCGGGCGCCCGCGTCGGCCACGGCGAATTGTAGGAACGAACCAAAATGCTTCTCATCCGCTGCCCCTATTGCGAGGAAGAGCGCCCGGAACTCGAGTTCCGCAACGCCGGCGAGGCGCATATCGCACGCTCGGCCAACATTGCTGACGAGACCGACGACGATTTCGAAAAATTCTTCTTCATCCGCTCGAATCCCAAGGGCATCATCTATGAGCGCTGGCGGCACATGCACGGCTGCGCGCGCTTCTTCAATGCCGTGCGCGACACCGTCACCGACAAGTTCGTCATGACCTACAAGGCCGGCGAGCCGAAACCGTCGAAGCTCCCGGGAGTTGCCAAATGAGCGGCGCGTTCCGCATTCCCGGCGCCGGCCGCTTCAGCCAAGCCAAGACCGCGCGCTTCAGCTTCGACGGCCAGTCCTATGCCGGTATCGAGGGCGACACGCTGGCCTCGGCGCTGCTTGCCAATGGCGTCCATCTCGTCGGCCGCTCGTTCAAGTATCACCGTCCGCGCGGCATCTTGTCGGCGGGCGCCGAGGAGCCCAACGCGCTGGTCGAGATCAAGCGCGACGCGGCGCGCAAGACGCCAAATGTGCGGGCGACCGTGCAGGAGCTTTATGACGGGCTCGATGCGCAGTCGCAGAACCGCTGGCCGTCGCTGTCCTTCGACGTCGGTGCGGTCAACGACATCGCCTCGCCGCTGTTTTCGGCCGGCTTCTACTACAAGACCTTCATGTGGCCGAAGGCGGCGTGGAAGAGCCTCTACGAACCCAAGATCCGCGCCGCGGCCGGCCTTGGCGTTTCCCCGGACCAGCCGGATTCCGACCATTATTCATCGCGCTATGCGCATTGCGACGTGCTGGTGCTGGGTGGCGGTGCCGCCGGCATTGCGGCAGCATTGGCAGCGGCTGAAACGGGCGTGCGGGTCATCCTCGCCGACGAGCAGGCCGAGTTCGGCGGCAGCCTGCGTTTCGAGACCGGTGCGAAGATCGACGGCCAGGGCGGTTTTGCCTGGGCACAGGCGGCAATCGCCCGACTGAGCGCGATGGACAATGTCCGCGTGCTCTCGCGCACGACGGCGTTCGGCTACTACGCGCAGAATTTCGTCGGGCTGGTCGAGCGTGTCAGCGATCATCTCTCGGCTCCCGGCCACGATCTGGCGCGCGAGCGGCTGTGGCAAGTTCGCGCCAAGCGCGTGGTGCTGGCCTCCGGCGCCATCGAGCGCCACATGGTGTTCGCCGACAACGACCGGCCGGGCATCATGCTGGCGGGTGCTGCACGCACCTATCTGAACCACTATGGCGTCGCGGTCGGCAAAAATGTCGGCGTCTACACCGCCAATGATTCCGCCTATGCGGCGGCGATCGACCTGAAGAAGGCCGGCATCAATGTGGCGGCGATCGTCGATTTGCGCGACAATCCGACCGGACCGGTGATCGACGAGGCGAGGGCGCTCGGCGTCGAGGTCAATTTCGGCCGCGCGGTGATCCGCGCCGGCGGCAAGTTGCGCGTTTCCTCGATGACGGTGCAGCCGAAGAATGGTGGTGGCGAGCGCACCATCCCGGTCGACGCGATCCTGATGTCGGCCGGCTGGACGCCGTCGGTGCATCTGTTCTCGCAGTCGCGCGGCAAGGTTGCCTTCAACGACGAGACCAAGCGCTTCGTGCCGGGCACCTATGCGCAGGATTGCGTCTCTGTCGGCGCCTGCAATGGCACAGACGGGCTGTCGGCGACGGTGGACGAGGCCTATGCGGCTGGCGCCAAGGCGGCCAAGGATGCGGGTGCCAAAACCGCCAAGGGTACAAAGCCGAAGGTTGATGCCTCGGAGAGCTGGTCGCGCGGCATGCTGGGTGCGGCTCCCGGCGCCGGGCCGGACACGACGGTGAAAGCTTTCGTCGACTTCCAGAACGATGTCACCGCCAAGGACATCCGCCAGGCGGTGCAGGAAGG
>NZ_RZRQ01000571.1:0-2299 GCF_003997785.1 Mesorhizobium sp. M7D.F.Ca.US.004.01.2.1
TAGTTAGGTTTGTCCCGCATATAAAATTGACAGTCTTTATCGTTACACCAGAACATCGTCCGTTATCGAATGTTGCAAGGCATTTTATTGAAAATTTTCAGAAAAATCAGAATTGATAGAGGATGTCTGTGAGTTATAGATTTCGGCTAAACCGCATTCAGCCTCTGTACCGGCCGCCACTGACATTTAGAATAGCACCGCTGATCCAGTCTCCTCCATCACCAAGCAGATAGAGGCAGGCGTTCGCAACGGGCGCCGGCCCCCCTTCGCCAAGCGGATAGGCGGAGAGATAGGTCTCGAGTTCGCTCGCCGTCATGGCTGTACCGGTTCCGGTGGGGCCTGGAGCAATCGCGTTGACAAGAATTCCATACTGCTCGACCTGGGCGGAAAGGCCAATTGTGAGCCCGTTGATGCCGGCCTTGGCCGCATTGTATGCCACGGATGCTCTGCCCGTGGGCGATCGCGCGGCGACAGAACTGACGAGTATGATCCGTCCGCCGCCGCGCGCAATCATTTTAGGCAGCACAGCTCGTGTAAGCCACCATGCGCCGTTGAGATTGACGTCCAAGATTTTGAGCCAATGGTTCGCGGGTTCGTTCCATGCAAATCCTGCAGGGGCATCCAAGCCTGCACAATGGACCAGCGCGTCAATGCGACCAAGCTTTTCAACGGCTGCCTCGACGACCGCGTCAACCATCGGTTGGTCGGTGATGTCGCAGGTGAATGTCACGAGCTGATTGGCTGGAACCCCGAGATCTTTTGCCAAGGACGCTAGCCCCTCGCTGTCCTTGTCTATTGCAACAATCGACATCTCGGCATTTGCCAATGCCTGGGATACCGATCGGCCAATGCCGCCAACTGCTCCAGTCACCAGCACCACTTGGCCTTTCAGCTTGCCCGTCGTGCTCACGTTTGCACCTTTCTGGTTGGGTAATCGAAAGCCAAATCGCTCATAGACGTCGGCCGATCGGCACCCGGCGCGATATGATGCCAGCTAGGCCAAACATCTGCCGCCTTCTGTCCGGAGCACAGCCAACTTCCGGCCTAGCGTCGAATACGCTCTGAGCAATCTCCTGCGCGGCCCCAGCGTATTGCTCAGCAAGCTTCGAGGCACGTCACGCGACTTGGATTGGTCTCGGCCAGGTAGATGCGTCTGCGGTGGTCATCGCCGCATATGCCATGCGCGCCGAACAGGACTGGTCGACAGCGACCTATAAAGGCTCCGTTTCCCTCCAGCACCGTCAGGGACGGAACTTGATCAGTGACATAAAGCTTGTCGTCCTGGTCGGCCCAAACATTCGTTGGCCGATAGAAGCCCGTCCAAATGGCCAGTAAACGGCCATGGCCGTCAAAGTGCTGCAGCCTGTTGTTTTCGCGGTCCGCCACGACGACCGATCCGGTTTTCAGGACATATATCGCGTGTGGCGAAAGGAATTGCCCAGCCGCCACACCGCGGCTGCCCCATACACAGACCGGTTCCCCTTTCGCTGAAAACCGTTGTACGACCGTGTTGCCGTAACCATCAGCAACAAAGATGTCGCCGTCGGGTCCGATCGCGACACAGCTGGGGTGATTGAAGGGTTTCCCAGCGGCATGGCGTGTCCCGATTCGGCCTGTGACCCGGCCTTTTCTGTCGAAAATAACGATCTGATGCGCGTCACGATCAACCACATAGAGCCGCCCAAATGGGTCGCATTTGATCATATGGGCATCAGCAAGCTCTTCCTGCCCCCAACTGGCGACGAATTCTCCGTCCGGAGTCAATTCGATGACCGCAGGTCCTTTCTTATCGACCAGACTATCGCGACGCAGCAAGATGAAAACATGGCCGTCTTTTGCGACGGCAACATCTGTGACGTTGCCACCGGCCTGGGCAAATTCGCCCCATGGGCGAAGCACGCGATAACGGCGTGAGCCAACTGCCACGAACAATCCGGCAGCATCGCTCTGTTCGGTCTTGCTTGGTCCATCCAGCTGTAAGGTCATCCTGTGCCCTCCATGATCCAAATCACATGCGCCTTACTTCCATGGCAAGAAGGCTCTGCCGCGTTCGCCGTCCGGGATTGTTGGCTTCGGAAATGTTCCGTAGAAAGCCTCGATGAAGGGCAGAAGTTCGATCGCCATTTTCCGAAGTTCCAATTCCTGGGGAGCAAGTGGACCGCTCAGGCGATCGCGGAGTTCGCGTATGGTTTCACCCTCGTCCACATTGACAAAGACCCCCCCGCTCAGAACGGTTCTGCCTTCGATCACCACCGTATGCACTGCGCGCCGTCTCGGCTGAGGCTCGGTTCGGGGCGGA
>NZ_RZRQ01000572.1:0-2285 GCF_003997785.1 Mesorhizobium sp. M7D.F.Ca.US.004.01.2.1
ATGCTGCGCAACCTCTATGTCGGCTTCGTGTTCCAAGGCTACAATCTGCTGGCCCGCACCACGGCGGCCGAAAACGTCGAACTGCCGCTGATCTATCGCGGCGTGGCCAGCCGCGAGCGCCGCGACCTTGCCATGCAGGCATTGGCGGAGGTCGGCCTTGTCGGCCGCGAGCACCACACGCCGGCCGAACTGTCCGGCGGCCAGCAGCAGCGCGTGGCCATCGCACGCGCCATCGTCACCCGCCCGACGCTGCTCGTTGCCGACGAGCCGACCGGCAATCTCGACACCGCACGCACGCACGAGATCATGGAATTGCTGACCCGGCTGAACACCGAGCTTGGCCTGACCATCGCCATGGTCACGCATGAGGCCGACGTCGCCGACTATGCCGAACGCACCATCCGCTTCCTCGACGGCCACGTCGCCTCGGACACCATGAAGCTGGAGATGGCACAATGATCTGGGAAACCGTTCGCCTCTCACTCCGCTCGATCCGCCGCAACGTGCTGCGCTCGTTCCTGACCTTGCTCGGCATCGTCATCGGTGTTGCCGCCGTCATCGCCATGCTCACCATCGGCTCCGGCACCACTGAAAAGGTCAAGGCCGACATCTCCAAGCTTGGCAGCAATCTGCTGGTCGTCCGCTCCGGCCGTCCGGCCGGCCCCGGCGCTCCGGGCGGGCTCGACCAGGTGGTGCGTCCGCTGGCCGAAAAGGACCTGGCAGCACTCGTTGCGCACCTGACCGGCGCGCGCGCCATTTCGCCGGCCTCGCAAAAGCAGGTCCGCGTCATCTTCGGCACCGAGAGCCTGACCTCGGGCGTCACCGGCACCGACAGCGCCTATCTCGATGCGCGCGACTGGAAGCTGGTGTCGGGCCGCCCGTTCAGCGATTCCGAGACCCGCTCAGGCACCGGCGTGTGCCTGATCGGCGAGACGGTGCGCCAGCAGTTCTTCGGCGCCGGCGACCCTGAGGGCGAGATCATCCGCGTCAACCGAACCTCCTGCAAGATCATCGGCCTGCTCGAGCCCAAGGGCTATACCGGCTTCGGCCAGGACCAGGACAATGTCGTCCTGATGCCTCTGCACGCCTATCAGCGCCGCATCGCCGGCAACCGCGACATCGACAACATCTACATCGCCGCCGACGACCGCACGCCGACCAGCGAGTTGCAGCCGCGCGTCGAGGACATCTTGCGCGATGCGCGCCGCATCACGCCCGAGCGCGAGAGCGATTTCGCCATCCGCGACATGACCCAGATCGCCGACGCCATGGCCAGCGCCACCACCACCATGACCGGCATGCTGGGCGCGGTTGCCGGCGTCAGCCTGCTGGTCGGCGGCATCGGCATCATGAACATCATGCTGGTGTCGGTCACCGAGCGCACCCGCGAGATCGGCATCAGGCTCGCCATCGGCGCGCATGAAAAGCACATCCTCATCCAGTTCCTGGTCGAGGCGACGGTGCTGTCGCTGCTCGGCGGCATCATCGGCATCCTGATCGGCCTGGCGCTGGCCGGCCTCGCCTCGGTGACGCTGACCATCCCGTTTGCGCCAAGCCCGGCGGTCATCCTGCTCGCCGTCGGCTTTTCGGCGCTGATCGGCATGGTGTTCGGCTTCTTCCCGGCGCTGCGGGGCGCCAGGCTCGATCCGATCGACGCGCTGCGGCACGAATAGGGCAACCCAGCCGGAAACGCGGCCAGCACTCCACCGGTTTTGCACAGTCTTCGACGTTTCCACCTGTCTCGCCACTGTCGGCGCACCGTTGGCGATGCTAGGGCAGTTCACCTTGGGTGGAGGAATAGCCGATGAGCAAGAAGGCGCGACTGATCCTGGCGATGGTCATCATCGAGGCCTTCCTTGCAGGCATCTGGTGGTATCTCGCCCGCTACGGCCTCGCCAATCCCGATCGCGTCACATCGGATTTTCAGGCAGTCGTCGGCCAGACGATGGGAATGGCGATGGGCGGCTTGCTGGGCATCGGCTTTATCCTGTTCCTCGTCGCCGCTCGCAATGATCGCAAGGCAGCACAGGACAACACGCGCAGTTAATCGACGCCCGAAAAATGCCACTCGATCAGCGGCTTCATGTGCGGTGACAGCCCGACCGGCAGGTCGGCGGCATGGCGGATGATCACCGGCCCTTCGATCTCCGGCTCTGTCTCGGTGGCGACGAAGGCTGAGATGCGTCGTGCGACCTCGTCGGCGGGCGCTGTTTCGTGATAGCGGCGGAAGATCACCGTGCCGCTATTGGTCGACAGGGCGTGCCAGCGCTTGCCGCGTTGAGCAC
>NZ_RZRQ01000573.1:0-2283 GCF_003997785.1 Mesorhizobium sp. M7D.F.Ca.US.004.01.2.1
ATTTCGTATGGCGCACCATCAAGAAGGCAGGCCGCGATGCGATGAACAGAAAGCTTGAACCGCAGCCGAGGTCACTGTCCACGCAATGCCAGCGGCGTGCGTCCGCGACTTGCGGGTCTAGGCATTGCCCAACTGCCTAGGCATGACAATGCCAAGCCCGGCCTGGCAAATGTCGGAATTGGTGGAAATGGTCGGACGCGCGTCAGCTTCGAGGATCCCCATCGCCTCACCGGCTGACTGTGCCTCTCGCAGTCCCTCTCGGGTCCGAGGCGCTCGAACCACCCGGCACACCTGCGGAAGAGCTGGAAGGAAGGCAGGAAACGGCGGAGCGCGGCCAGAGCAAGGTGTAAACGATATCGACGGGATCGTCGTCTGGTCCGTCGAAATCGATAGGCGGAGCCAGTCGCGTGAAACCGCAACAGGCGAAGAGATCATCTCGAACAAAGCGTGTGGGAAAGCAACGCCATGGCCGACACCCGTCGAGCCGAGGACCGCGGTGCAAAAGACTACGGAAAACCATCTGCTCGTCCAGCCCCGATCTCCGTGCAAGCGTGACTGAGATTCTCGACAAGGCCGAATGCTTTCCCTTTGTGGAGAACAGCTGCTCGTGACGAACAGGTCAACAAGCTTGTGATTGCCCGCTTTCCATGGACCATCTCTTCGTCGATCCGACTACATTGTCGGGGGGTCCATTCCTTGCCTATGACCACGACGGCAAGCTTGTCAGCACCATCTACATGCTGCCGATCACGGATCTCAATCCGCACCCCTCGATGTCAAACAGGCGGACGATGGCAGGCGCCGATATCGCGACCGTTCCACCAGCAGCGCTCAGAAATCTCGCCAAACATCGCTCACCGACAACGGTCTGGGGTCCTTCCTCGCCGACTGGGGTAAGACGGGCAAGCGATCCTTTAATTGCGCGCAGTGGAATTGCTAAAGGAAGCCATCATAAAAATTGCACTCAATTACCGATTAAATTCGTTTGCATGATACCGTCGATGGCGGGAAGCTGCAGTGTGAAAACCACTCACCCCAATGCGTGACATGGTCGGAATATTTGGCGCAAATGGTGCCAAGGACCTGAAGGCGCGCGAGCCAGGCAGAAGGTATCCCGAAGCAGCGGGGATTGGCGCTTCGCCGTACGAGCGATTTTGACGCCAGTTCACCAAGGGAGAAGAAAATGGCTGAAGGCCATACCAAATCAGTCGGACCGGATCTGGCCCAGGGCATCGCGTTGTCCGACCTTCCTGATGGCGGAAAGCTTGTCGGCCGATGTGGCGACGACCAGGTGCTGCTGGTGCGCTGTGGAACCGAGGTGTTCGCGGTCAGCGCGACATGCACCCATTACGGCGGGCCGCTCGCTGACGGTCTCGTGGTGGAGGATACCGTCAGGTGCCCCTGGCATCACGCGTGCTTCGATCTGCGAACGGGCGAAGCGCTGCGCGCTCCTGCCTTCAATCCTCTAGCCTGCTGGGCCGTCGAACAGCGGGATGGTCGGATATTCGTCGGCGAGAAATTCAAACGGACGGCTCCGAAACCGCGCTCCGGAGGCTCCGGGCAGATCCCCAAGAAAATCGTCATTGTCGGCGGCGGCGCGGCGGGTTTTGCAGCGGCCGAAATGCTGCGACGGGAGCAGTACCAGGGCAGCATCGTCATGATCAGCGACGACCATGCGCCGCCCGTCGACCGACCCAACCTCTCCAAGGACTACCTCGCAGGAAAGGCCCCGGGGGATTGGATCCCGCTCCGCGGCGAGAAGTTCTATTCAAAAAACAACATCGACCTGCGTCTCAATGTGAAGGCCGTTGACATCGATCTGCGGTCCCGCGAGGTCGTCCTCGCTGATGAAGGAAGGATTCCTTACCACAGGCTGCTGCTTGCGACCGGAGCCGAACCGGTTCGCCTGACCATACCCGGCGCCGACCAGCCACACGTTCACACGCTGCGCTCGTTTGCGGATTGCAAGGCGATCATCGAGCGAGCCACGACTGCGCGCCGCGCCATTGTGCTTGGCGCCAGTTTCATTGGCCTGGAAGTAGCCGCGGCCCTGCGCGCGCGCGATATCGAAGTTCACGTCGTGGCGCCGGATAAACGGCCCATGGAACGGGTCCTCGGTCCGCAAATGGGCGACTTCATCCGCGCGCTCCATGAGGAGAACGGCGTCGTATTCCATCTTGAGAACACGCCGACCAGCATCGACGGCAGGAAGGTGAAACTTAGCAGCGGCGGTACGCTGGCGGCGGATTTCGTCGTCGTCGGCATCGGCGTACGGCCGCGGAC
>NZ_RZRQ01000574.1:0-2243 GCF_003997785.1 Mesorhizobium sp. M7D.F.Ca.US.004.01.2.1
GATGGGTGGGAATGTCGAGCGCCAGTGATTGCATCATCCGGCAATATTCGGCCCAGGCGATATGCTGCTCATAGTCATTGCACATAGCTGCCCCACGCGTTCGGTCAGTTGCAGAGTTATGTAAAATAGCGCGGCTTGCCCGCAACGCCACCGGCTACAAATTTTCTGCTATGCTCCGAAATCCTGGGCGACCCGCCCAAGCACCTTGCGTGGTTTGTCGGTGATGACATCTCCATGGCTTACAATGATGCGCTCAAGGTCGGGCTCATCAGACCATTTGCGGAAAGCCGCGCCCAGCGCCTTGCCGTCCTTGACAAAGAACCACCTGCCAACACGCGGCATGCTCGGCCGGTCAACGCCAAAGCCAAGCACACGCGCCATGATGTGGGCACCAATCCCATGGGGGTGGCGGACATTGGCTAGGATGTCGTTGACGACAAGGGTTGTACTGCCGTCGCGGCGCACGAGCAGCGCCGCTTCCTTTTCGGCCACACCCGGCACCGTCTCCATGCGAACGGAAGGATCATCGAAGATATTCGCAGTTGAATCGACTTTGATAACTTTCTCCACGGCTTCCCGCGCCCCTGGCGGGCAGACAATTTTCGCTCGGGGATAGCGAAGCTTCCAAGGCTTGATGTCGAGCCGATGGCCAGGGCCCGGCACGATGAGAAAGGCTGGATCGCCGAGCGCTTCAATCTCCTGCATTTCCGGTTCCGCAAGGGGAATGCAGCTCCAGATCGCGGTGCGGTCTCCCACCAAGCCGATGACCGTCATTCGTCGCGGAAAATGGCCAAGCGGCATCTGGATTTCGCCGCTGACCGTCAAGAGACCGTCAGCAACCGTTTCCAAACGGCCGTGCGGCTCAACTTGCCATGTCTCATGGAACCTCGGCATGCAACATCCACGCTTGGTTTGCATCGATAATTGCTGCGTGAGAATTTCGTTCCGTGCGCAAACAGCTGATGAAGCAAGGGCCTGCCGGACGTCTCCCTTGCAGGGCCGGGCCGTCGGCAAAGCTGAAGCCCCGCCTGCGACGGTCTTCACCCATACGGGCTTCCATCCCCGACGCGAGATCGGTCGCGCCGACGCTCCTTCCAACTGGTGGGTATCGAGACGTGGCGACGAGAGTGAGAGTGCGGACCGGGTTTGCCGTGACGGGTTGAAAGTCGGGAGAGAGGCTCCTGGCGCCCGTCGCGGAGAACCGCGATGCCCAGAAACACCGCTGGCGCCCGTTCCGGCAACGACCGGCCAGGCCTCTATCAGGAAATCACCGACAAGATCATCGCCGAGTTGGAAGCCGGACGCATCCCGTGGGTGCAGCCCTGGGGCACAGCGGCGGCAAAGGCGCCGCTCGCCGTGCCGGAAAACGCGTCGACCCACCGGCGCTACTCCGGCATCAACATTCTGATCCTGTGGGGCGCGGTCATCGAGCACGGTTTCACCGGCCAGAGCTGGCTCACATTCCGCCAGGCGCTCGGGCTCGGCGGCAATGTCAGGAAGGGAGAACATGGGACGACCATCGTCTACGCCGACCGCTTCGTGCCCGACGACGAGAAGAAGCGAGCCCGCGAGAGCGGGGACAAGGCACAGGCGATTCCATTTCTCAAACGCTTCACAGTCTTCAACGCCGATCAATGCGAGAACCTGCCGCAGGACATCGCCGCCGTCGCACCGCCACCTCTCCCGGGCATGATCGAACCGCAAGCAGAGGCGCTGATCCGGGCCACCGGCGCCGATTTTCGGATCGGAGGCAGCCGCGCCTTCTACAGCCCTGCGAGCGACTTCGTGCAGGTCCCGCCGCCAGCCGCCTATTTCGAACCGATCAATTGGCACCGCACCGCATTCCATGAACTGGGGCATTGGTCGGGTCATTCCTCCCGGCTCGGCCGTGATATGGCCGGTTCCTTCGGCTCCAAATCCTATGCGCGGGAGGAACTGGTGGCAGAGATGGCAGGGGCCTTTGTCTGCGCTTCTCTCGCCATCGTGCCGACGGTGCGCCATGCCGACTACATCGGCTCATGGCTGGCGGTCCTGCGAGAGGACAATCGCGCCATTGTCCGTGCCGCCAGCGCCGCCTCGAAGGCCGCCGAGTTCATCCTCGGTTTCCAGCCTGGCGTCGATCAGCAAGCGACCGCGGCAGCAGTGAATGACAAACGGAAGGCGGCGTGATGGGCCACGCCGACCCGGATTCGGGATCGCGCTTCGCCGGCTTCCCGGTTCGGTGGCCAGGAGAGTGAGAGGGG
>NZ_RZRQ01000575.1:0-2241 GCF_003997785.1 Mesorhizobium sp. M7D.F.Ca.US.004.01.2.1
GCCTATATCGGCTTCGACGCGACGGCCAAAAGCCTGCACGCCGGCTCGCTGATCCAGATCATGATGCTGCACTGGCTGCAGCAGACGGGTCATCGGCCGATCGCGCTGATGGGCGGCGGCACCTCGATGATCGGCGACCCGTCGTTCAAGGACGAGGCGCGGAAGCTTTTGACCCCGCAGGACATCGACGACAACCTCGCCGGCATCCGCCGCAACTTCATGCCCTACCTCAAATTCGGCAGTGGTCAGAACGACGCCATCATGGTCAACAACGCCGACTGGCTGATGGAGATCAACTACGTCAATTTCCTGCGCGACGTCGGCCGTCACTTTTCCGTCAACCGCATGCTGGCCTTCGATTCCGTCAAGCTCCGGCTCGATCGCGAGCAGTCGCTGTCGTTCCTCGAATTCAACTACATGATCTTGCAGGCCTATGATTTCGTCGAGCTTTACAAGCGTCTCGGCTGCCGCCTGCAGATGGGCGGTTCCGACCAGTGGGGCAACATCATCAACGGCATCGATCTCGGCCGCCGCATGGAGGACGCGCAGCTTTATGCGCTGACCACGCCGCTGCTCACCACCTCGTCAGGCGCCAAGATGGGCAAGTCTGCCTCTGGCGCGGTCTGGCTCGATGCGGAGATGCTGAGCCCCTACGAATTCTGGCAGTACTGGCGCAACACCGAGGATGCCGACGTTGGCCGCTTCCTGAAACTCTACACGACGCTGCCGCTGGACGAGGTCGCGCGGCTTGAGCGGCTCGGCGGATCCGAAATCAATGAAGCCAAGAAGATCCTCGCCACCGAGATCACCGCCTTGCTGCACGGCCGCGCAGCTGCCGAACAAGCCAGCGATACGGCGCGCAAGACGTTCGAGGAAGGCGCGCTCGCCGAAGCGCTGCCGACCGTCGAGGTTGACAAGGCAGCGCTCGAAGCCGGCGTGGGCGTCCTGTCGCTGCTCGTCACCGCCGGACTGGCGGCGTCGAACGGCGAGGCGCGGCGGCATGTGCAGGGCGGTGCGGTGCGCCTGAACGACGAGCCGGTCAGCGATGAGCGCCGGCTTGTGACTTCAAAGGATTTGAGTCCGGAAAACGTCGTAAAGCTTTCTCTGGGCAGGAAAAAGCACATTCTGGTGCGGCCGATTTGACCTCGATCAGCGGTACTCGAAGATCGACCTGAATATCCCGGGCGCGATCACCGACAGCGGATTGATGTCCAGCAGCGGCTTGTTGGCATTGCCCTTGAGCCGGTAGGTGACGCCGATCAGGCCGCGGTCGCGGCCATTGCCGAGCAGCGCGCCGACGATGGGCAATTCGCCGAAGATGCGATTGAGGCCATAGACCGGCATGAACGTGCCAGTCATGTCCATATTGTTGTTCTGATCGTAGAGCGTGCCTTGGAACGTCGTGCCGATGCGCGGGCCGCGCAGCACGCCATTGGCCAGTTTCAGATAGCCACTGCCCTTGTCGATCTCGGCGTAACCGCGTTCGAATTTCACCCGCGACGTGTCCAGCTTGCCCTTGACCGCCTGATTGAGGCTGCGGTTGTCGCCGGCCGGCGTGGTCGAGACGATGGAGGCGAGTTTCGGTTCGTTGACCACGAAAAAGTTGCTGGTATCGACCTTGCCCTTCAGCGATCCGTCGCTCGGCCCCGCCAGCGCCAGGGTGATCGATCCACCTTCCATATGCTCGTAGATGTTGAGGAACCTGAGGATGGCGCCAGCGTCCGCGGACTGCATGTTGAGCGCGCGCTGGCCAGCGCCAGTGGTGTTGCTGATGCTGATCGCAGCGCCCGAACTTGCCGTGGCGCTGACCTTCAGCCCGTTCACCCGCGATCCGGCCGCGCTGTAGTCGAGCTTCAGATTGGACAATTGCTCGTCGTGGAAACCGGTCAGCTGATCGACATCGGCGCTGACGGAAATGGCATCGGAACCGGTCGTCTTGGTGGCCGTGTCGACGTCCGAGGTGAACTGCTTGATGAGCGAGCGTGCATCCAGCGCGCTGCCTGATATGTCGACCGCATAGCCCTTGCCGGATCGCTTCACGGATACCGCAACGTCGTCGCCCCTGTTCAAGGTGACCTTGCTGAACCGCGCCGACGACAGCGCGCCATTGACCAGCACGATGCTGCCGTCGATGGAGAAGGTCTTTCCGTCGAGATTAAAGTCGGACAGCGTCGTGGTGTCACCGGACTTGGTCATGACGAAGGTGACATTGGCGGGAACCCCTGCCCCCTTGCTCCAACC
>NZ_RZRQ01000576.1:0-2241 GCF_003997785.1 Mesorhizobium sp. M7D.F.Ca.US.004.01.2.1
TCTCGAGAGTTTTCGCGGCGATGCCTCGCTCGGCACGTGGCTGTCGCGCATCGTCATCAATGAAGCGCTCGGCCGGTTGCGTAAAAGACGGCGAACGGTGGCGATGCCCGAGAACCCCCAGGCCGAGATTATCCAGTTTCCCCTCAACCCCAGCGACGATCCGGAGCGGACGATGGCGCAACGGCAGATCCTCCAACTGGTGGAACGCGCAACTGACAGCCTTCCAGACGTCTACCGGATGGTGTTCGTGGCGCGGGTGATCGAGGGCCTGAGCATTGAAGAGACTTCAGAACTGCTCGGCGTGCGGCCACAAACCGTCAAGACCCGGCTGCATCGCGCCCGCGCCCTGCTGCGCAAGGCGCTGGATGACCAGATCGGGCCAGTGCTGCTCGACGCCTTCCCCTTTGCGGGTCGGCGCTGCGAGCGGCTTACAGTTGCCGTGATGAAGCGGCTCGGCCTGGAAGGCTGACCCTCGTTAGATTCAGCTGATTTTGGCGGGAACGTTTGCTGCCGCCGCGCATCCAATGACCGTCAACTGAAAACGATGCCCGATGCGGTTCCCGCATCCGGGCGAAGGAGATGCCATGCTTATTCGTCACACAGCCGCCCTGGCCGCCATGCTGCTGCTCGGCACTGCCCCGCTCGCGCAAGCCGCCGACAAACCGACCGACCCGCAGATCGCCCACATCGCCTATACAGCCGGCGTGATCGATGTCGAGGCGGCAAAGCAAGCGCTCAAGAAGTCGAAGAACAAGGAGGTGCTCGCCTTCGCCAAGGACATGGTGCGCGACCATGAGGCGGTGAATGTGCAGGCGCTCGACCTGGTCAAGAAACTCAAGGTGACGCCGGAAGACAACGACACCAGCAAGGCGCTGACGAAGGCTGCGGCCGAGGAACGGGCCAAGCTCGCCAAGCTCAAGGGCGCGGCCTTTGACAAGGCCTATGTCGACAATGAGGTGGCCTATCACAAGCAGGTCGACGGCGCTCTTGAAACGCTGCTCATCCCGTCGGCCAGCAATGCCGAGTTGAAGAGCCTGCTGGAGACCGGCCTGAAGATATTCCAGGGCCATGAGCAGCATGCCGAACACGTCGCCAGTATGCTGAAATGAGGCCGGCGCTGATGGTGCCGAAACGTCATCTTTGGATTGCACTGGCGCTGACAGTCATTGCCGCGCCGGTGAAGGCAGAAACCATCCAGGTCACCATCGACAAGCTGGTGTTCTCGCCAGCGACGGTCGAGGCGAAGGTTGGCGATACGATCGAGTGGGTGAACAAGGACATGTTCGGGCACACGGCCACCGTCAAGGGCGGTTGGGAGGTGATGATCCCGCCGAAAAAGTCCGCAAGCCTGACATTGAAGGCTGCGGGAGCGGTCGACTATTTCTGCCGCTTCCACCCCAACATGAAGGGCCACATCGCGGTGGCGCCGTAGCGGTCAATCTGGATCGTGGGATCGCGGCAGACGCCGCGATCCCACCGCTTCGACTTCTTCGTCCTGCCGTCACTTTGTCCGCTGTTCGGATCGCCTACGACTTCTCCCAGACGAAGGTATTTGATCGAGCGGGCTGCGAGCAGCACCGACCTATGGATCGCCGCAGGCGGTCTCGACCGACCGAATGTCCTTGCGCAGTTGAGCACGCACAAACAGGCAAGTTAGGTGCGTGCGTTATCTCGACACAGCAAAAAACTGGAATTTGACAAGCGCATTTTTCGACCACGGGACGCATCGTTCTTAGAAGGAACGATACGCAATCGAGAGAACTATAGGACGGGCGTTTCAACAATCATTTGCAACAAAATTATTGCATCAAACTAGCAATATCATTCGTTTGTCATGGCCAAAGCTCGAATGCGATGGTCGTGTCCGACAGCCGGCAGAGCATTCAGGATGCGCGCTCCGTCAGGCTTCCTAATTTGGCAAAAAAATCACGAGCAGGACTGTGCCGACAGACCACTGCATCCGAGTTTCCGGGCCCGGGCTTTGCGGCCGAGAATGGGAACGAATTACCGCCCTGACGATCCCGCTGAAGCCCGGAAGCTGCGGCGTTGTCTACCCATGGTCCAGCCGCTGAACTGATTCCCGACCGACCTTGGCTCATCTAGCGCGAGATTGTCGTCATGACAAAGCCCCAAGATCCACGGACCATTGCGGCGGCGAACGGCATTGCTGCCGACCGTGGCTTCGGTGCGGTCACGCCGCCGGTGTATCTTTCAAGCACCTTCGTTTTTCCGGGCTATGAC
>NZ_RZRQ01000577.1:0-2231 GCF_003997785.1 Mesorhizobium sp. M7D.F.Ca.US.004.01.2.1
CCGCCGCGATGCTCGACTGGAACAGCCAGGTGATCAGCGCCGCCAGCAGGTAGGCGGTGATGGAATCGGTCGAGAAGTAGTTGATGATGACCGGCATGAGCTGGCTGTTGCGCAGCGGCTCCGATGCCTGGCCGATCATCTCCAGCGACAGGATCAGAAGGCCGATGCCGACCAGGATGCGGCCGGATTGGCGCCAGTCGCGCCGCTCGGTGGCCATGAACATCACCGTGCCGGTAATCAGGCAGAGCGGCACCAGCAAGGTCAGATCGAAGGTCAGCAGCTTGACTACCAGAGCCGAGCCGATCTCGGCGCCGCGCACGGCAAGCTGACCGGCGGCGCCCGAGACGATGCCGGAGCCGGCGAAGGAGCCGACCAGCAGCGTGACGGCGGTGGAGCTCTGCAGGGCGATGGCGAGGCCGGTGCCGGCCAGCACCGCCATGATCGGATTGCGCATGGTGGCGCGCAGGCGATGGCGCAGAACGTCGCCATAGGCGCGTTCGACGCCGGTTTTCACCATGCGGGTGGCAAACAGCATCAGCGCCACGGCGCCGGCCAGATGCAGGAGGACGACGGACCCGCTCATGGCGCCGCCTGCATGCAAACAGGATGCGCGCCCTGTTTGGCGTGGCGAGCGGGATGAAAAGCGGGGTTACGAATCATGTTCATGGCAATGGTCGATAATAGCTCGAATACTTTAGCCGGATAATAAAATCTTGTCGATTTCAAGGGGCCGTTGCAGCGCGACAAGCGGTGTCGGAAAATGGACGGACGCGCAAATGGTTGCATTGCCGGGCCGTCGCGGCACGGGCGGATCGCGCGGTGCCGCGATTGGTGCGCCTTATCTTTGCGATGATGTTCATTTCTCGTTGGTAAACGAATGAATTCATTACACAATTGTAATGCTAGCATTCAGTTTCGGTTCATCGATGGGCCGCTATTCCTCGGGCATCGACAACCAAGGAGACTTCTCATGAAACGCATTGTCCTTTCCGCCCTCGCTTTCTCGATGCTGGCCGCCACGTCGCTCACTGGCCAGGCCGCGTCGATGAATGCGCCGAACGCTCCGCAGTCGAACACCAGCCAGGTCGACTGGCAGAAGCCCGGCCACCACAGCGATGTGAAGAAGCGCGTCTTCAAGAAGAAGGTCGTCGTGAAGCGCAACAACTGGCGCAATGGCCAGAAATATTCCAGCTGGAAGCGTCACCAGCCGATCCGCGACTATGGCCGCTACGGCCTGCATCGTCCCGGCCGCGGCCAGGAATGGATCCGCGTCGGCAACGACTATGTGCTGGTCGGCATCCTCTCCGGCGTCATCTTCGGCGCGCTTGCCGCACAGTAACCGGCACCTGGCCGGCCATTGAAGCGAGGCGGCCCGCAACGGCCGCCTTTCTTTTTGCCCTGTGGAAACCGGGTATGGCCCGCATTAGGGGTCGTCGGACTTCGCAGGCATGATTATATGGTGGGGAAACGAGTTCCCCGATGCGCTTTCCACCCGCCTTCCTCGACGAGATCCGCGACCGCGTGCCGATTTCATCGGTTGTCGGCCAGCGCGTCGCATGGGACCGGAAGAAAACCAACGCGCCGCGCGGCGACTATTGGGCCTGCTGCCCGTTTCACGGCGAGAAGAGCCCGTCCTTCCACTGCGAGGACAAGAAGGGCCGCTACCATTGTTTCGGCTGCTCGGTCTCGGGCGATCATTTCAAGTTCCTCACCGAACTCGACGGGATGAGCTTTCCCGAAGCGGTCGAGAAGATCGCCGACATGGCCGGCGTGCCGATGCCGGTTCGCGATGCGCAGGAGGAGCGGCGCGAAAAGGAACGCGCCAGCCTGACCGACGTTATGGAGATGGCGACCGCCTTCTTCCAGGAGCGGCTGCAGGGACCCGAAGGCGCCAAAGCGCGCGCCTATCTCAGGGATCGCGGGCTGACGCCGGCGACGCAGCAATCGTTCCGGCTCGGCTTCGCCCCCGACAGCCGAAATGCGCTCAAGGAGCATCTCGCCGCCAAGGGCGTCCCGAAAGCCGATATCGAGGCCTGCGGACTGGTGCGCCACGGCGACGACATCCCGGTTTCCTACGACTGGTTCCGCGACCGCATCATGTTTCCGATCCCGGATTCCAGGGGCAAGATCATCGCCTTTGGCGGCCGCGCGCTGCAGCCCGATGCGCTGGCCAAATACATGAATTCGCCCGATACCGAGCTCTTCCACAAGGGCAACGTGCTCTATAATTT
>NZ_RZRQ01000578.1:0-2225 GCF_003997785.1 Mesorhizobium sp. M7D.F.Ca.US.004.01.2.1
GCACCTTCGCCACGGTGCGAATGCTGTCGGGGATATGGCCTTCCCGACCGAGGATGGCGGTCAGCGCCATCGAGAAGCAGCCGGCGTGCGCTGCGGCGATCAGTTCCTCCGGATTGGTGCCAGGACCGTTCTCGAAACGCGATGGGAAGGAATAGGCGCCTTCGAAGGCGCCGCTGCCGAGCCGCAATCGGCCCGAACCTTCCTTCAGCGTTCCTTGCCACTCGGCTGAGGCTTCACGAATGTCATTGTCGTTCTCCCTTGGTTTGAGGACTTGATGGGTCAGGCGCCGTCGATGATCACTTTCCCGAAGACGTCGCCCTGCTGGAAATAGCGGTAGGCATCGCCGGCCTCGGTGAAGGCGAAGACCCTGTCGATGACGGGCCGCAGGCGGTGCTGCGAGACGCCGCGCAGCATGGCTTCGAGATTGGTCCGGTTGCCGACGAAGAGGCGGCTGATGGTGGCGAGGCTGCGCTGGTAGAGTGCCGCCGGCAGCTGGATCGATCCGCCTTTCGCATCCTGCAGGGTCAGCAGCACGATGTGCCCGTAAAGCGTGCTGGCAATCAGCGACTGTGCGAAGGTCGCCGGGCCGCCGGTCTCGACGACGAGATTGATGCCGCCGGTCTGATCGCGGACGGTCGCACCCCATTGCGGCATATCCGATGTCGAGATCACCAGATCGGCGCCCAGCGCCCGCAACCTGTCGGCTTTCTCGCCGCGCGAGGTGACGGCGACGACACGGCAGCCGAGCAGCTTGGCGAACTGCAGTGCAAAGAGCGAGACACCGCCCGAGCCGATGACCAGAACCCATTGCCCAGGCTTCGGAATTCCGGCGCCCGTCACCGCATTCCAGGCAGTCAAGCCAGCGCAGGTCAGCGTTGCCGCCTCATGCCAGTCGAGATGATCGGGCAGCCGCACCGCCCATTGTTCGTCGAGGATCGCGTATTCGGCCAGCATGCCGTCCAGCGTGCAGCCGAGCTGGTCGATGAGCCCGGCATGGATGCCGCCGTCGATCCAGCGGGCAAAATAGCTGCCGGTGACACGGTTGCCGACGGCAAAGCGAGTGACGGCATCGCCGATGGCGACAATGTCACCGGCCCCATCGCTCAGCGGAACGACGCCTTGGCGCGGCGGCAGCGGATAGGTGCCGTTGAGGATCATCGTGTCGCGCCGGTTGAGCGAGGTGGCGCGAACGCGCACCACGATCTCATGCGGTTTCGGCTCCGGCTGCCCCTCGTCGCGCATCACCAGGCATTCGGTCCCGCCGGGCCCTTCGAGACGGTAGCTGCGCATGTCGATTCTCCTCAGAAATATGTAGACTGATCTATATATTATGTAGACCGATTGTCATATTCGAGGCAAGGCCTATAATGATTCCTCCTGACAGAGGTTGACATGGCCAACGACACCCGCACCCGCATTCTCGAGACGACGGCGCTGCTGCTCAGGCAGCGCGGCTATCACGGCACTTCGCTCAACGACATATTGAGCGCCAGCGGCGCGCCGCGCGGCTCGCTCTATTTCCATTTCCCCGGCGGCAAGGACCAGCTGGTTATCGAGGTGACGCGCGGCAGCGTTGCCGACGTAACGGAGAGGTTGGGCGAAGCGCTGGCCGCCGAAAAGGATCCGGCGGTCGCTGTCCATCATATCTACCAGTCGGTCGGGCGCATGCTGGAGGACAACCAGTTTTCGCTCGGCTGTCCGATCGCGCCTGTCGTGTTGGACTCGCCGACCGACGTGCCGGAACTGGCGGAGTTGTGCCGCTCGGCCTTCGAACAGTGGATAGGCCTGCTGCGGGACGCCTTCGTCAGGGCAGGGGTGCCCGAGCGCCGCGCGCATGCATTGGCGCTGCTGGTCGAATCGTCGCTGGAAGGGCTGATGGTGATCGCCCGCGCCACCCGCGACCGCGCCCCGGTACAAGCCGTGGCCGACGAGGTGGCGGCACTGATCGAAGCGGCCGTGCTTGCCGGCGAGGTAAAGCAACGCGCGGATGCCGCCGTCTGAGAGACGTCCACAACGACCGCTGCGCAAAACAAAAAGGGCGGCATCGCTGCCGCCCTTTCAGTAAGCTTAGCCAGATTGGCTGGATTAGAAATCCATTCCGCCCATGCCGCCCATGCCGCCGCCGCCCATGCCGCCAGGCATGCCGCCGCCAGCCGACTCCTTCTTCGGAGCCTCCGCGATCATGGCTTCGGTGGTGACCAGCAGGCCGGCGACCGAGGCCGCGT
>NZ_RZRQ01000579.1:0-2213 GCF_003997785.1 Mesorhizobium sp. M7D.F.Ca.US.004.01.2.1
CCTGAGCACCTGCATGTTGAGTTCGAGGCGCATGATCTGCGACGAATTCAGCATGGCGCCTGACAGCGGCCCTTCGTCGGAGCGCAGCCAGGCGGCAAGCTGGTCGGGTGGTAGGTCCTTCTGGCCGGCGGCGAGCCAGCGCTGGGCAACATCGGCGCAGGACACATCGGTGGCGCTTGGCAGGTCCTTCGAGGCGCGGGCCTGCGCCTGCCTGGGTTTGGCGTTGAACACCAGGCTCATGGTCAGCGGCAGGCGCGAGGAAATGCGCTGGCTTGCCTTTCCCTTGGCCGGCTTTTCCGCCACCGAATAGTGGAAGCGGTAGATCAGCCGGATCTCGCCGCATTCGGTGTGGCCGAGATAGCCGCGATCCATGCGGTTGACGACGCCGGTGAGGTCCAGCGTCGAGCCGTCGTCATCGATGTATTTCGGGTTGAATTTCTGGCTGGCGTCCTTCGACTTCGCCATGGCAGCGACATAGGGGTCCGGACTGGTCTTCGGTTCGTCGGCGATCTGCTGTTTGACGGTGTCGCGCACCGTCGCCAGTGCCGGCACCGAAAACAGGCCGCGATTGTCGACCTCACGGGTGAGGCCGAGTGCCGGTCCGAGCAGACGGCTGATCGAGAGGCCGCCGCGCTCGAGCGCCTGCAAGGTGGCGGGGTCGGTGACGGCAACGCTGGAATCGAGCGTCACCGCGCCGGCGGCCCGCAAGCCGAGGCAAAACAACGCCGCAATCAGCGACAGGAACGAACCGATCCTCCTCAAGCCCAATACATCCCCCATTGTACGGGCAATGCTACAGGCCTCGCACACTCTCGACCAGAGCGCTGAGGCCGCCATGCCAGCACCGCTGCGGTCTGGAAAAATGCTGTGACTTGGCGCAACCATTGGGATAATTGTTTGTTGGGTTGAGCCGGCCTTGCCGGACAACGGGGAAGTTCGCAGCGCGAGGAGTTGCCATGCTCTGGAAGGGCCGTCGTCAGAGTGACAATATCGAGGACGACCGCAGCGACAGCGGCGGTGGCGGACTCGGTGGCGGCAGCCCTGGTCAGTTCCGCATTCCGATCGGCGGCCGCGCCGGTGGCGGCGGCAGCATCTTCCTTGTCATCCTGGTGGTGCTGGCTGGATGGTATTTCGGCTTCGATCCGTCGACGATCCTGGGTGGCGGCGATGGCGGCCTGCTGCCGGGCGGCGGCGGCCAGATCACCGACAACAGCGGCGGTAGCCAGGACAGCGGCGCCACACCGGCCAATGACGAGATGAAGCAGTTCGTGGCCACCGTGTTGGCCGAGACCGAGGACACCTGGACCGGCATCTTCAAATCGCAGGGGCTGACCTATGAGGACCCGAAGCTGGTGCTGTTTTCCGGCCAGGTCCGCTCAGCCTGCGGCTTTGCCTCCGCGGCGGCCGGACCGTTTTATTGTCCCGGCGACCACAAGGTCTATCTCGACATGACCTTCTTCCAGCAGCTCGACCAGCAGTTTGGCGCTTCGGGCGAATTCGCCCGCGCCTATGTGATCGCGCATGAGGTCGGCCACCACGTGCAGAACCTGACCGGCATCATGTCCAAGTTCAACCAGATGCGGCAAGGCATGAGCGAAGCCGACGCCAACCAGATGTCGGTACGCATCGAGCTTCAGGCCGACTGCTTCGCCGGCGTGTGGGCCCACTACACCGCGCAGAAGGGCATATTGGAGCAGGGCGACATCGAGAGCGCTCTGAACGCCGCCAAGCAGATTGGCGACGACACGCTGCAGAAGAAGACGCAGGGCTATGTCGTGCCGGAAAGCTTCAACCACGGCACCTCGCAGCAGCGGCAGACCTGGCTGGCGCGCGGCTACAAGAGCGGCAAGCTTTCGGATTGCAACACGCTGAGCGGCCCGATTTGACGAGACTGTTTCCCGAGATGACCTGACGGCCAAGACGCCGTCAGGGGATGTCAGGATGAAAGAATCCGGCCTGTTCCCTTATTGTTCCTTGCGGCCGGCTCGCCTATAAGGTGCGTCCGCCTGCGCCCCAGGGCGAGCAGAGGAGCTTGACCCATCATGATCGACCCCAAAACCGCCAGACGGGGCCTTGCGCTCGTCTTCACCACGCTGCTGCTCGACATTATCGGCTTCGGCATGATCATGCCGGTGCTGCCGGCCTATCTCCGGGAATTGACCGGGGTCAGCATCAGCGGAGCGGCGATCGAAGGCGGCTGGCTATTCTTCGTC
>NZ_RZRQ01000057.1:0-23719 GCF_003997785.1 Mesorhizobium sp. M7D.F.Ca.US.004.01.2.1
GACGCTGCCGGCGGCATCATCGCCGGCGAACTGGCGCTGGCGCTCGTCATCCTGACCGTCGCATCGTTCTACTGCCTGCGCGTGCGCAATCCGCTGCTCGATCTCAAGCTCCTGCGCATCCGCACCTTCCGCATCTCCTTCCTGACCGGTGGCGGCCTGGACACGATCGGCCTCAGCTCCGTCGTCTTCCTGCTGCCGCTGATGTTCCAGCTCGGCTTCGGCATGAGCGCGGTGCAGGCGGGATCGCTGACCTTCGTCGCCGCGGTCGGCTCGGTGGCCATGCGCTTCTTCATGCCGCGCGTCCTCAACCGCTTCGGCTTCCGCCGCGTGCTGGTGTTCAACACGCCGATCGTCGCCGCCATGGTCGCCGGCTTCGCCCTGATGCAGGCGACCACACCGGTTTGGATCGTGCTGACCTATATCTTCGTCTTTGGCGTCTTCCGCTCCGCCCAATGGGCTTCGACCGGCAATCTGGCCTATTCCGACATCGCGCCCGAGCAGCTCGCCCGCTTCAGCGCCCTCTATTACATTCTGTGGCAGCTGGCGGTGGCGATCAGCGTCGGCCTGGCCGCCGCGGCGCTATCGTTTCTGGCTGGCGGCGGTCCAGCCGTCGCTGACGACTTCCGCATCCTGTTCGTGATCGAGGGCGTCATCACGCTCTGCGCGTTGCTCGCCTACCTCAAACTGACGCCGCAGGACGGCGCCCATGTCAGCGGCCACGGCGCCCAGATGAACACGGAATAGTGCATGCCGCCCATGTCGGCCGATTGGCCAGGGCAGCCGCTATTCGCTGAACGTCACCCACTCTTCCAGCGGCACGCGGTCGGTGCGGAAGGTGTTTTCAGGTTTTGACGTGTCTTCATGGCCAAGCGCCATACCGCAGACGACGATCTCTTCGTCCGGAATGTCGAGCACCGGCCTGATCTGCCGGTGATAGGGCGCGAAGGCCGCTTGCGGACAGGTGTGCAGACCTCTGCCCCGCGCCGCGACCATGATGTTCTGCAGGAACATGCCGTAGTCGATCCATGAGCCCTGGTTGAGCCGGCGGTCGATGGTGAAGATCATGCCGACTGGTGCGTCGAAGAAGACGAAGTTGCGGTCGTGCTGGGCGCGCATCTTGTCGACCTCGCGGCGGCCGATGCCAAGCGCGCCATAGAGGCCGAAACCGTTGGCGCGGCGGCGGGTCAGATACGGCTCGAAGAACTGCGTGGGATAGTAGCGGTACTCGTCCCAATCGGCTTTTTCGGCGCGAATGCCGGAATTGAGAATAGCGTCCGATATCCGCTGCTTGATCTCGCCCTTGATGACGTAGACCTTCCATGGCTGCATGTTGGTGCCGGACGGAGCACGCGCCGCAACCGCCAGAATGGCGCGGATCGTGTCGTCGTCGACCATGTCGGGCAGAAATGCGCGCACCGAACGGCGCGACAGGATTGCCTCGTCGACAATCTCGGCATCGCCCGCATTTCGGGTGTTGTTTTTCAGCATGGGCCGTCCCTTAACCCTCGTCTCGACCGGACGTCCCCACTCGCCGTTCCTGCCCGAGCCTTTGCATGAACCGCCAAAATCGCGCAAGCAAATCTTGTGCATCCGTGAAAATCCACTTGATTTTTTCACGAGCTTGATTTCTCATGAAATTTGACCGGATTTTTTCATGAAGTGAGCGTTTTGCCTTCGCCTACAGCAAGAACATTACAGGGAACTGACGAACGCGTGCTGGCCGGCGACATCAGGGCCTTGCGCAGGGCGCGCGGGCTGACGCTCGCCGAGATCGGCCTGAAGCTTGGCCGTTCAGTCGGCTGGGTCAGCCAGGTCGAGCGTGGCCTGTCGACGCCGTCGCTCAGCGATCTCAGAGCCTTTGCTGAACTGTTCGGCGTGCCGATCAGCCTGTTCTTCAGCCATGACGTGCCTGTCGAAAGCGAGCGCGGCGTGGTTGTGCGCGCCGGCCGGCGCCGCACGCTTGGCACAAGCGAATCCGGCCTGGTGGAGGAGCTTCTGTCGCCCGATCTCGGCGGTAGTTTCGAGATGGTGCGTTCGGTCTTCGCGCCGGGCGCGGAGCTGAAGGCCGAGGCGCAGCGGCCGACCGAGGAAGCCGGATATGTCGCGTCCGGACTGTTCGACATCGAGATAGCAGGCGTCTGGCATCGGCTTGGCGAAGGCGACTCCTTTCGCTTCGAAGGCAAGCCCTACCGCTGGCGCAATCCGGGTGCGGAGCCCGCGGTTATCATCTGGGTGGTTTCACCACCTGTCTATTGAGTTTAAGTTTGGAGAAGAACATGGCGGGTTTGCCGAGCACGGCGCGCGTGGTGATCATCGGAGGCGGCGCCGTCGGCACGTCCTCGCTCTATCATCTCGCCAAGGCGGGCTGGACCGACTGCGTGCTGCTCGAAAAGAACGAGCTGACCTCCGGCTCGACCTGGCATGCCGCCGGCAATGTGCCGACCTTCTCCTCGTCCTGGTCGCTGATGAACATGCAGCGCTATTCGACCGAGCTTTATCGCGGGCTGGCCGACGCGGTCGACTATCCCATGAACTATCACGTCACCGGCTCGCTGCGCCTTGCTCATACGAAAGAGCGCATGCAGGAATTCCAGCGCGCCAAGGGCATGGGCCGCTACCAGGGCATGGACATCGACATTGTCGGCGTCGACGAGATCAAGCGCCGCTATCCCTTCATCGACACGCATGATTTGAAGGGCGCACTCTACGACCCGAGCGACGGCGACATCGATCCGGCGCAGCTCACCCAGGCGCTCGCCAAGGGTGCCCGTGACATGGGCGCGAAAATCATCCGCTTCTGCCCGGTATCAGGCGTGCACCGCGAGAACGACGAATGGGTGGTCGAGACGGCACAAGGCGAGATCCGCTGCGAGATCGTCGTCAATGCCGCCGGCTACCGCGCCGCCGAAGTCGGCCGGATGTTCGGCCGCGACGTGCCGATGATGGTGATGAGCCACCAGTACATCCTGTTCGAGGAGATTCCCGAACTGGCGGCATGGTCGAAAGAACAGGGCAAAAAGCTGCCGCTGCTGCGCGACGTCGACACCTCCTACTATCTGCGCCAGGAAAAGAACGGCATGAATCTCGGCCCCTATGAGCGCAATTGCCGCGCGCATTGGGCCACCCACAACGACCCGATGCCGGAGGATTTTTCCTTCCAGCTCTTCCCCGACGATCTCGACCGGCTGGAACATTATCTGGCCGACGCTGTCGCCCGCGTGCCGATCCTGGGCACAGCCGGCCTGTCCAAGGTCATCAACGGGCCGATCCCCTACACACCGGACGGCAATCCGCTGATCGGCCCGATGCCCGGCGTTCCCAATGCCTTCGAGGCCTGCGTCTTCACCTTCGGCATCGCCCAGGGCGGCGGCGCCGGCAAAGTGCTGGCCGAATGGGTGACTGAGGGCCAGACCGAATGGGACATGTGGTCGTGCGACCCGCGCCGCTTCACGTCCTTTGCCTCGGCGCCGGACTATTGCGTCGCGAAGGGCATGGAGATCTACGGCAACGAATACGCCATCCAGTTTCCGCGCCATGCCTGGCCTGAAGGCCGCGACCGCAAGCTGTCGCCGATCCACGATCGCATCAAGGCGCTCGGCGGCCGCTTCGACGCTTACAATGGCTGGGAGCGCGCCACCTGGTACGCGCAAGACGGCGACGACATCTCCGAGGAGGCGACGCTGACCTTCCGCCGCGACGGGCCATGGCACCATCGCGTACGCGAGGAGTGCCTTGCCGTGCGCGACGCCGCCGGCATCTTGGACCTGCCGGGCTTCTCCCGCTTCAACCTGGAAGGTCCGGGCGCCGCCGAATGGCTGAGTCTGCAGGTCACCGGGCTGGTGCCGAAGCCCGGCCGCATCGGCCTCGTCTATTTCGCCGACGACAAGGGCCGCATCGTCACCGAAATGTCCGTCGTCCGCCACGACGACAACCTGATGACGCTGATCACCGCGGCGGTCGCCCAATGGCATGATTTCGAATGGCTGAAATCGCGCATGCCCAAGGACGCACCGTTCAGGCTGATCGACCGGACCGAGGAATTCTCGACCCAGATCCTGGCCGGGCCGAACTCGCGGAAAATCCTCGCCGATGTCTGCGAAGCCGACCTCACTCTGCCATGGCTGACGCATCAGGAGACGAAGATCGCCGGTCGCTGGGCCAAACTGGTGCGCGTCTCCTTCGCCGGCGAACTCGGCTGGGAAATCCACACAAGGGTGGACGACACCGCCGCCATCTTCGACGCCGTCTGCGCGGCAGGTCAACAGCACGGGCTGAAGCCGTTCGGCATGTACGCGCTGGATTCGCTGCGGCTCGAAAAAGGCTACCGCACCTGGAAGGGCGATCTGTCGACCGACTATTCGATCCTGCAGGGCGGGCTCGAGCGCTTCGTCAAATGGGATAAACCCAACTTCCGCGGCAAGGCAGCACTCCAGAACGAGAAGCAGCAAGGGGTGACGAAGCGTTTCGTCACCCTGGTCGTCGAGGACCCCGGCGATTGCGACGCGCCTTCGGTGTCGACGCTGTGGCACGACGGCAAGATCGTCGGTGAGACGACGTCGGGCGGCTGGGGGCATCGCATCGACAAATCGATCGCGCTCGGCATGCTGCGCGCCGATCTGGCCGAACCCGGCACCGCAATCGAGGTCGAGATCTTCGGCGAGCGTTTTCAGGCGATCGTGCAGAAAGATGAGCCACTGTGGGATCCGAAGAACGACAGGCTGCGCGCATGAAGAAGGTCATCCTCACCGATGGCGGCATGGGCCAGGAACTGGTCCGCCGCAGCCAATCCGAGCCGACGCCGCTATGGTCGGCCAGAGTGCTGATCGACGAACCGGATCTGGTGCGCGACCTGCACGCGGAATTCATCCGTGCCGGCGCCCGTGTCATTACCATCAACACCTATTCGGCAACACCCGAACGCCTGGCGCGTGAGGGCGCGGAAGACCTATTCAAGCCGTTGCAGAAGCGCGGCATCGAATTGGCCAGGCAAGCTTGCGAGCAGGCCGGTGAGGCAACCATCGCCGGCTGCCTGTCGCCGCTGTTCGGCAGCTACGCGCCGGCGCTGACCATTTCATATCAGGATACGCTCGACATCTACCGCCGCATCGTTGCCGAGCAGGCGGATGGCGTCGACCTGTTCCTGTGCGAAACCATGGCGTCCATCGAGGAGGCGCGCGCGGCCGTCACCGCGGCATCGGAAAGCGGCAAGCCGGTATGGGTGTCGTGGACACTCGCCGACCACGGCAAGCCGCGGCTGCGCAGCGGCGAGGCAATAGCCACCGCGGCAGGCGCGCTCGACGGCTTGACTGTTGCGGCGCGGCTGCTCAACTGCTGCCGACCCGAAGCGATCGCCGCGGCCTTGCCTGAACTGATCGACCTCGGCGGCCCTGTCGGCGCCTATGCCAATGGCTTCACCTCCACCGAAGCGCTCAAGCATGGCGGCACTGTCGATGTGCTGCACGCCCGTCACGACCTTGGTCCGGACGCCTATGCCGACCAGGCGATCGGCTGGGTCGAGGCCGGCGCCGACATTGTCGGCGGCTGCTGTGAAGTCGGACCGGCGCACATCGCCGCTCTGCGCGACCGGCTCGAACAGGCCGGCTACGAAATTTCGGGAGAAATACATGCCTAGACCATCGTCGCGCATTTCCGGCATCGTGCCTTCGGGCAAGGACGGCTGGGAAGTCCATTCGGCCGCCTGGGCCCGCAAAGCGGCCGGCGAAGACATCATCATGCTGTCGGTCGGCGATCACGACTTCGACACACCTTCGGAAACGATCGAAGCGTGCGTGACCGCGGTTCGCGGCAGCAACCACCACTACACGCCGCTTTCCGGCCTGCCGCGCCTGCGCAAGGCCATGGCGGCAGCCTCGAGCGCCTGCACCGGCGTCGAGACGACGCCGGATCAGGTCATCGCCACGCCGGGCGGCCAGGCCGCACTCTACGCAGCCGTGCAGGCCGTGCTCGACCAGGGCGACCACGCCATCGTCGTAGCGCCTTATTACGCAACCTATCCCAACACGTTCAGCGCCGCAGGCGCCAGTTTCACCGTGGTCGAGACACCCGCCGAGGACGGCTTCCAACCACATGCCGAGATGATCCGCGCAGCACTCCGGCCCAACACGCGCGCCATTCTCATCAACACACCGAACAACCCCACCGGTGCGGTCTATTCGCGAGAGCGGCTGGAGCAACTTGCCGAGATTTGCCGGGAGCATGACCTCTGGCTGCTGTCGGACGAAGTCTATTGGACGCTGGGCGGCGGCGAGCATGTCTCGCCGCGCTCACTGTCCGGCATGGCCGAACGAACGCTGGTCATCAATTCGATGTCCAAGAGCCACGGCATGACCGGTTGGCGCATGGGCTGGCTGACAGGCCCTGAAGCGATGATCACGCTGCTCACCAATCTCAATCTGGTGACCACTTACGGGCTGCCGGCCTTCATCTCGATCGCCTGCGCCGAGGCGCTTGAAAACCGCTATGGCGTGAAGGACATCGCCGAGCGCTACGCCGCGCGCCGCACCGTCTTCCTCGATGCCGTGCGCGGCATGAACGATGTCACCGTGCGCGGTTCCGAAGGCGGCATGTATGTCATGCTCGACATATCCGCCGTTGAACCCGACGACGAGAAATTCGCCTTCGCTTTCCTCGACAAGGAGAATGTCGGCGTGATGCCGGGCTCCAGCTTCGGCGAGGCAGCCGCCGGCCATATCCGCATCAGCCTCTGCCAGCCCGAACCCATGCTGCAGGAAGCAGCGCTCCGGCTGCGCCGTTTCGCTTCCAGCTATCGTCGCGAGGCCGCATGACCGCCAAAGCTATCCCGACAAAAGCCATCCCTACCAAAGCGAGGGCCGTCATTATCGGTGGTGGCGTTTCCGGCTGCTCCGTCGCCTACCACCTGGCCAAGCTTGGCTGGACCGATATCGTGCTCCTGGAACGCAAGCAGCTGACGTCGGGCACGACATGGCATGCCGCCGGCCTGATCGGCCAGTTGCGCGGTTCGCAGAACATGACCCGGCTGGCGAAATATTCGGCTGACCTCTACGTCAAGCTGGAAGCCGAGACCGAAGTCGGCACCGGCATGCGCCAGGTCGGCTCGATCACCGTGGCGCTGACCGAAGAACGCAAGCACGAGATTTACAGGCAGGCGTCGCTCGCCCGCGCCTTCGATGTCGATGTCCGCGAGATTTCTCCCAATGAAGTCAAGCAGATGTACCCGCATCTGAATGTCTCGGACGTCGTCGGCGCCGTGCATCTGCCGCTCGACGGCCAGTGCGACCCTGCCAATATCGCGATGGCGCTGGCCAAGGGCGCGCGCCAGCGCGGCGCCACCATCGTCGAGAATGTGAAGGTCACCAAGGTCCACACCAGGGCTGGCCGCGTCACCGGGGTGTCCTGGGCACAGGGTGAAGACCAAGGCACCATCGAAGCCGACATCGTCGTCAACTGCGCCGGCATGTGGGCGCGCGAACTGGGAGCACAGAACGGCGTCACCATCCCGCTGCACGCCTGCGAGCATTTTTATCTCGTCACCGAGCCGATCCCCGGTCTCACCCGTCTGCCCGTGCTGCGCGTGCCTGACGAGTGCGCCTACTACAAGGAGGACGCCGGCAAGATGATGCTGGGCGCCTTCGAACCGGTGGCAAAGCCCTGGGGCATGGACGGCATCCGCGAGGATTTCTGCTTCGACCAACTGCCGGAGGATATGGACCATTTCGAGCCGATCCTCGAAATGGGCGTCAACCGCATGCCGATGCTGGCGACCGCCGGCATCCACACCTTCTTCAACGGTCCCGAGAGTTTTACCCCCGACGACCGCTACTATCTCGGCGAGGCGCCGGAGCTGTCCGGCTACTGGATGGCGACCGGCTACAATTCGATCGGCATCGTCTCCTCCGGCGGCGCCGGCATGGCGCTGGCGCAGTGGATCAATGACGGCGAAGCCCCCTTCGATCTGTGGGAAGTCGACATTCGCCGCGCCCAGCCGTTCCAGAAGAACCGCCGCTATCTCAAGGAGCGCGTCTCCGAAACGCTCGGCCTGCTCTATGCCGACCATTTCCCCTATCGTCAGATGGCGACCTCGAGGAATGTCAGGCGTTCGCCGCTGCACGAGCATCTGAAGGCGCGCGGCGCCGTCTTCGGCGAAGTCGCCGGCTGGGAGCGCGCCAACTGGTTTGCCCGTGAAGGCCAGGAGCGCGAATACCGCTATTCCTGGAAGCGCCAGAACTGGTTCGACAACCAGCGCGAAGAACACCTCGCGGTCAGGAAAAGCGTCGGCCTGTTCGACATGACTTCGTTCGGCAAGATCCGGGTTGAGGGCCGCGACGCCTGCGCCTTCCTGCAAAGACTGTGCGCCAACGACATGGACGTGGCCCCGGGCAAGATCGTCTACACCCAGATGCTCAACCAGCGCGGCGGCATCGAGAGCGACCTGACGGTGTCGCGGCTGTCGGAGACGGCGTTCTTTCTCGTCGTTCCAGGCGCCACGCTGCAGCGCGATCTCGCCTGGCTGCGCAAACATCTGACCGACGAATTCGTCGTCGTCACCGACGTGACGGCGGCCGAAAGCGTGCTCTGCCTGATGGGGCCGGATGCGCGCAAACTGATCCAGAAGGTCAGCCCCAACGATTTCTCCAACGAAACCAACCCGTTCGGCACGTTCCAGGAGGTCGAGATCGGCATGGGCCTGGCCCGCGCCCACCGCGTCACCTATGTCGGCGAACTCGGCTGGGAGCTCTATGTCTCGACCGACCAGGCGGCCCATGTCTTCGAAGCGATCGAAGAGGCAGGCGCCGATGTCGGCCTGAAACTCTGCGGCCTGCACACGCTGGATTCCTGCCGCATCGAAAAGGCGTTTCGGCATTTCGGCCACGACATCACCGACGAGGACAATGTGCTGGAAGCAGGCCTTGGCTTCGCTGTGAAGACGGCCAAGGGCGACTTCATCGGCCGCGATGCCGTGCTGCGCAAGAAGGAAGCCGGGCTGAACCGCAGGCTGGTCCAGTTCCGGCTGAAAGACCCGCAACCCCTGCTCTTCCACAACGAGGCGATCCTGCGCGACGGCAAGATCGTCGGTCCGATCACGTCTGGCAATTACGGCCATCACCTCGGCGGCGCCGTCGGGCTGGGATACGTGCCGTGCCAGGGCGAGAGCGAGGCGGATGTGCTGGGCTCATCCTACGAGATCGAGATCGCCGGCGAGCGCTTTGCGGCGGAAGCGTCGCTGAAGCCGATGTATGATCCGAAGGCCGAGCGGGTGAAGATGTAGCGCAGTCTTTCTGCAAGTGAGGCGCCGCCCCTCATCTGCCTGCCGGCATCTTCTCCCCGTAAACGGGGCGAAGAAAGCTCTCCTAAAACCGCTCGAGCTTCCCTCGCACCTTCGCCAGAAATGCAGCCCGCGTCGCCGGCGTCGAGGAATCCATCAGATAGTGCGCCAGGAAAAAAGTCCGGCAACGTGTCGCGCACAGCGCCCGCATGCCGCGCAGCAGGGTCTTGCGTCCCGGCTGGCCGACGACCACGCTCCACCAGGTCGGCGCGCCGCAGGTGGTGATGACGCCGACCCTGGTCACATGCGTCATCAGCGACTTGATCCGCCCCTTGCCCGCCGGCAGCTTGAAGGCGACGTCCGTCGCCCACACCCGGTCGAGCCAGCCCTTCAGCATCGCCGGCAGCCCGTACCACCAGGTCGGATAGACGAACAGAATCGCTTCGGCCCAGTTGAGCAGCTCGAAATGCGGCTTCAGCGCCGGGTCCTGCGGCGCCTGGTCGTTGTAGGAGCGCCGCTCGTCGCAGCTCATCACCGGGTCGAATTTCTCGGCATAGAGGTCGAGCAGCCGCACCTCCCAGCCTCTTCGTGTCAGCACGTCGACGGCAGCGTCGCGAATTGCCGCACAGAAGCTTTCCGGCACCGGATGGCAGTAGACCACCAGCGCGCGCATCAGAACGCCTCTATGCGTGCCGCGACCTTGGCCATGAAAGCCTTGCGCGTGCGGTCGGTAGACAGGATCATCGCGTAATGCGCGAGATAGCTCACCGGCGCGCCGGGTTTTACGGTGGCGCGCAGCATCCGCTTGATCAGCCTGCGCGGCGGATCGCCCATCAGCATGGCGCGGAACCGGCTGCCGCCATAAGTGGTCACCGCTGCAACCTTGCTTATGTTGTGCAGCGACGGCTGCACCTTGCCGTCGACCAGCTTGAACGACACGCCGGGCAGGAAGACGCGATCGAAAAAGCCTTTCAGGATGGCTGGAAAACCATAATTCCAGACCGGATAGGACAGCACCAGCGCATCCGCCCGCAGCAGGCGTTCGACATAGGGCGCCACAGCGTCGGCGGGGCCACGCTGGTTGTGATAGTCCAGCCGCTCCTGGCGTGTCAGCCGCGGATCGAAATCCTCGGCATAGAGATCGCAGTCGTCGACCGTATGGCCCACCGCCACCAGCCGCTCGACGATCATCCGGTGCAGGCCGGCGTTGAAGCTGGTCTCGACCGGATGGGCGTAGAGCACGAGGATGTTCATCAGCCTGCCTTCTGCAGCCCCTTGAACAGGAATGTCCGGCCGGAACGATAGTCGTAGTCCGGGTTTTCCCAGGCGATCATCTTGCCGGGGTTAAGCAGGCCCTGCGGGTCAGTCTCGTGCTTGAATGCGAGCTGCACGGCATCCGTCTGCTTCATGCCGCCCTCTTCCAGCGTGTAGCGGTGTGGGTTGAAGATCGGGCAGCCATTCTCCTCATGCAGCCGCACGATCTCGTCGAGCCGCGTCTCGCTGGTGAACTTGACCAGCGGCAGGCCAAAGCAGGTGATGTTGCCGTCCAGCCGCACGAATTCCAGATGCGAGAAAACCTCGCCCGGAAACATCGCATCCATCTTTTCGACCAGCGCCAGCTGGTTGGGAAAGGGATAGAGCGATTGCAGATAGGTAATCGAAGGGTCGACGCGCAGCGCCCTCAGCGTCGTGTGGTTCCAGGCCAGCTCATAGGCCGGCGGCAGGCCCTTTTTCTCATCCGGCGTCGCCGTGGCCGCATTGTAGATCACCTCGCCGCCGACGCGGCGGGTGAAGGCCAGGAAGGCATCGAGCCCATGCTGCGCCACCATGACGACGCAGATGCTTTGCCCTTCCCGGAGGAATTTCTGGTGCCGCTTGAAATAGAGCTGCGGCACGGGTGCCGCTATCGGCGTGATCAGCTTGGTGAGGATGCCGTCCTGGCAGGCCAGCGCATTGCCATAGCGGGCGGCATCCATGAAGCCGTCGAAACCGACAATGACGTCGACCCAGTCATAGGCTGCAGTCAGCGGCATCTCGACTTCCGATATGACGCCGTTGGTGCCGTAGGCGTGGGTGACCTTGTGCAGATCCTCGCCGGTGAGCTCGAGCGCTTTCGGCTCGGCTTCCATGGTCACCACGCGCAGGCGAAGCACATTGCCGAAATCGCGCAGGCCGCCGAAATTGATCGAGCCGACGCCGCCCGAACCGCCGGCGATGAAGCCGCCGATCGAGGCCGTGTTGTAGGTGGACGGCGACAGCCGCAGCTCCTGCCCGGAATGCGCCCGCGTCGCCTTGTCGATGTCGGCCAGGATCGCGCCTGGTCCCGTCACCACGCGACCTAGCGCAATCGACTTGATCTCGTTCATCTCGGCAAGGTTGAGCACGACGCCGCCCGAAAGCGGCATTGCCTGGCCGTAATTGCCGGTGCCGCTGCCGCGCGGTGTCACCGGCACGCCGTGGCGGTGACAGGCGGCAAGCACACGGATCAGTTCGGCCTCGTTCTTCGGCGTCACGATCAGATCGCCTGTGACATGGTCGAGCTGCTGCTTCAGCACCGGGCTGTACCAGTAGAAGTCGCGGCTCTTCTGCTGGACGATGGCCGGATTGTCGTCGACCTTAAGGCCTTCGAGGTCGCGTTTGAGCGCCGAAACGTCCATCATTCCACCATCAGCTCGTCGAGTTCGGCATAATCGGGCAATTGCCGGTCGATTGCGCATCCGCTGCGCACGACGATGCGATCCGATTCGGGCCGCGACAGCAATTCCGTCCAGCTTCGACCTTTGAACACGATGAAATCGGCATCCCCGCCGCTGGCCAGCGTGCCGAAGCCGTCGAGCCGCATCACTTTGGCGGGAGTCGCGGTGACGGCTTGCGGCCAGTCGGCGACCGGATGATCGAAATGCAGGATGCGCGTCGCCATGCGGTAGACCTCCAGCATGTCGAGATCGCCATAGGCATAGAAGGGATCACGCGTGTTGTCGGATGCGACGGCAACCGGAATGCCCCTTGCCTTCATCTCGTGCAGCAGCGTCACGCCGCGCCAGCGCGGCGTGGTGCCGTCGCCGCGCCGGTCCTGCAGATAGAGATTGCACATCGGCAGCGAGACGACGGCCAACCCGGCTTTCGCCACCTTGTCCAGCGTATCGAGCACGTCGAGGTCAGGCTGGCGCGCCAGCGAACAGCAATGGCCGACGAGGATCTTTCCTTCGAAACCGTTCCAGAGTGCGGCCTCGGCGATCTTCTTCAGCGAGATCGCGGCGATGTCATCGGTCTCGTCGGCATGGAAATCGAGATCGAGGCCATGCTTGATGGCTTGCGCGAAGACGTGGTCGAGCAGCTCTTCGAGATCCGGCACCATATAGGTGACGACACCGAGCACGCCCTTGGCCGCGGCAACCCTTTTTGCCAGCCGGTCGAACCATTTCCTGTCGCGAACGCCCTCGATGCCGAGCAGGCAGGCGCCCTGCAACTCGATGCGGCCGCGCCATGCCTCGCGCATCGCCTCGAACACCGGCCAAGAGATTTCCTCCTGCGGCGCGACGCTGTCGAGGTGGGTGCGCAGCGCCCTGGTGCCATGCGCGTAGGCGCAGCGCAGCGAAAAATCCATGCGCCGGGCAACGTCTTCGGCGCTCCAGCGTGCCGCACGATCGGCACCGGCGGCATTCAGCGCGCCCATGAAGGTGCCGTCGGGATTGGGTTTTCGCGGCCAGATATGACCCTTGTCGATATGCGTGTGGCAGTCGACGAAACACGGCAGCACAATGCGGCCGCCAAGGTCGACAGCGTCCAGGGGCGTCGCTGCACGACGATGTGCGGAGATGGCTGCGATCTTGCCCTCGGTGACAGTGATGTCGGCAAGCGCAAAGCCATCGCGATCGAAAGCAGCGCCAAGGCCTGGGCTCAGGGACGCGTGAAGCCTGACATTGGCGAGCCGGTATGAACCTGTGTTCGGAATCAAGGACCTAGCGCTCCTGCTTCAGTGCGCTTTCGTGCCAGCGCCGCAAAATGAGATGCGAAATAAGCGACAGCACGAGGAAAATCAAAATGCCGGTGAGCGAGATCAAGAACAGTGCCGCGAACAGCCGCGGCGCGTTGAGCCGGTAGCCAGCCTCGATGATGCGTGAGGCAAGGCCGGACGACTGGCCGGTGGTGCCGGCGACGAACTCGGCCACCACGGCGCCGATCAGCGACAGGCCGCCGGCGATCTTCAACCCGCCGAGGAAATAGGGCATCGCCGCCGGCAGCCTGAGATAGCGCAATTGCTGCCAGCGCGTCGCACCATTGAGCTTGAACATGTCGCGCAGATTGCGGTCGACGGAGTTGAGGCCAAGCGTGGTGTTGGACAGGATCGGAAAGAAAGCGACGATCCAGGCGCACAACAGAAGCTTGGTCGTCTGGTCGTTTACATAGATGTTGATCAGCGGAAAGATCGCCACGATCGGCGTCACCTGCAGCACGATGGCGAATGGGAAGAACGACATCTCGACCCATTTCGATTGCGCGAACAGCACCGCCAGCCCGACCCCGCCAATGACCGCCAGAGCTAGGCTGAGGAAGGTGATGCGCAAGGTGACGAGCAGTGAGGAAAACAGCAGGCCGGCATCGTTGTAGAGCGTCCACAGCACCACGCCGGGACGCGGCAGGATGTATTGCGGAATCTCGTTCCACACGCAGATGCGGTCCCACAGCCATATCGCCAGGATCATGATCGCCAGCGGCAGCACCCAGCGGCCGATCCGTTCGAACCGCTCCTGGCGCACGCGGCGCGCTTCCTCGGGGTCGAGTTCGAGCACGCGCTCGTCAATGGCCGTCATGATGAGCGCCTGCTGTTGAATTGATGGCGTTGACCAACACATCGGAGGCCTGACGGCAGAGTGCCGCATAGTCGGGCGAGGTGCGAAACGCCTCGTCGCGCGGATAGGAGGCCTCGATGGCGAGTTCGTCGAACACCCTGCCCGGCCGCGCCGCCATGACGACGACACGGTTGGAGAGGAACACGCTTTCGAAGACGCTGTGGGTGACGAAGACGACGGTGAAACGTTCGTCCTGCCACAGTTCCAGCAGATCGTTGTTGAGCTTGAAGCGGGTGATCTCGTCGAGTGCCGCGAACGGCTCGTCCATCAACAGCACGCGCGGTTTGGTCACCATGGCCCGCGCGATCGAGACGCGCATCTTCATGCCGCCGGACAGTTCGCGCGGCACCGCGTCTTCGAAGCCGGTCAGATGCACCCGCGCCAGCATTTCCGTCACCGCCGGCGCGGCCTTGGCGCGGGAAATGCCTTTCAGCCGAAGCGGCAGCCAGACATTGTCGAAGACGCTGGCCCAGGGCAGCAGCGTCGGCTCCTGGAAAACGAAGCCGATGTTCGAGCGGTCAAGCGAGCCGCCGCCGCGCCAATCGAGCACGCCGGAGGTCGGCGTCCACAGGCCGGCGATCAGCCGCAGCGCCGTGGACTTGCCGCAACCCGACGGCCCGAGCAGGCTGAGGAAATCACCTTCCCGGATCGTCAGATTGACATCGCTCAGCGCAGTCACGCCGTTGGAGAAGACCTTGCCGACGCCCCTCAGCGCCAGCAATGTCGATGCCACGTCCGAGGCCGGCGCTTGCGCCACCTTTTCCCTTATCACGCCGGGACCGGCCTATTTCTTCAGGTCGAGCCCGACGCCCTTGTTGACGAAGGTCAGTGTGTAGGCCTTTTTGATGTCGATGCCGTCAGGCGTGACCTTGGCCTTGACCATCTTGTCGTAGAAACTTTTGATCCGCTCGTCGGTCATGGCGCCGATGCCGAGCTTCTCAGTGTCGCCGGAATCGGCAAGGCCGAACTTCTTCATCTGCTCGATCGAGAACGCGATCTGCTCGTCGCTCATGTCGGGATTGTCTTTCTTGATCAGGTCGTTGGCGGCCTTGTTGTCGCCGTAGAGATATTTGTACCAGCCCTTGGCCGAACCATCGACGAAGCACTGGACCACCTCCGGCTTCTTGTCGATCGTTTCCTGCATCACCTCGATCGTCGTCGAGTAGGTGTCCCAGCCATAGTCGGCAAGCAGGAACTGGTTCGGCACGAAGCCGCCTTCCTTCTTGACCGCGAACGGCTCGGAGGTGACGTAGCCCTGCTGGATCGACTTCTTGTTGGCGAGGAAGGGAGCGGTGTTGTAGGTGTAGGGCGCGCGCTTTGAGGCGTCGAAGCCGAGTTCGATGACCATCCACTGGAAGAAGGTCTGCACGCCCTCGTCGCCCAATATGTACTGGTCGGCGTTCTTCAGGTCTTCCCATTTGTCGAGCCCCTCGCCGGGGTGGGACATGATGACCTGCGGGTCTTTCTGGAAGTCCGCCGCCACCACGCGCATGGGAATGCCTTGCTGGACGGCATCGAAAGCCGACAGCAGATTGCCGCCCATGTAGAAATCGATCTTGCCGGCCAGCAGCATCGGCCGGCCGCTAACCTGCGGACCGCCCTGCATGATGGTGACGTCGAGGCCGCAGGCGGCGTAGGTGCCGTCCGCCACGGACTGATAATATCCGCCATGTTCCGGCTCGGCCAACCAGTTGGTGCCGAAGGTGACTTTTTCATTCGCAGCCGCACCCAGCGTGCTGGCTGCAAGCAAGGCCACAACCGCCACCGAAATCTTCTGTCTTCCGTACATCGACACCACCCTTTGTTTGCTCCGGCGCGCCACGCGCCAGGCTCGACACCAAAGATTCAAGAAGCAAGACACATGCCACCGGCGCCTTGCGCCGGGACCGCCCGCTGGAACGACATTGCACTGCCAAGGGCGGACGGGTCATGCTGTACGGAAGGCATCGTGCCTATTTTTTGAACGCCTGTCCACAATCGCTCGGGCAACATGCACCGCCATCTTGAAGGTGCAATGGGTCAGGCCTTAGGCTGGCGCTATCCAGGAGAATGCCATGTTCAAATTCCTCACCCCGAAGTCGATCAAGCCGCCCTTTGCCCGCTACAGCCACGGCGTCGAGGTGCCGCTCGGCAAGCGACTGGTGCTGTGCTCGGGTCAGGTCGCCATCACCGCGGACGACCAGATACCGGAAGACGCCGGCGCACAGGCCGAACTCTGCTTTCAAAACATCGCCGCGATTCTCGGCGAAGCCGGCCTGGGTCTGCAGGACATCGTCCGCATCAATGCCTATGTCACCGACCGCGCGCATCTGCGGCCGTATATGGACGTTCGCGACCGGCTGTTTTCCAGCCCCGCGCCGGCCTCGACTCTGATGATCGTCTCGGGATTTGCCCGACCCGAATTCAAGGTCGAAGTTGAGGCCATCGCGGCCGGGTGATCGACAGACAAGTTCTGTCGCGCTAGGTCTGCCCGTCCATTGAAGAGGCATGACATGACTGTTGCGAAGAAACGTGTGTGGTGGGGCGACTACCGGACCACCGAATACGCCTCGATCGACCCCGAGGCGACGATCGCCGTGTTGCCGGTGGCGGCGATCGAGCAGCACGGGCCGCATCTGCCTGTCTCGACCGACACCTCGATCATGAATGGCATGCTCGACACGGTCATTTCGCGCCTGCCCGATGATCTCGACATCCGCATCCTGCCAGTGCAGGCGGTGGGCAAGTCGAACGAGCACCTGCACGCGCCGGGCACCCTCACTTTGCCGGCAACCACGTTGATCGAAGCCTGGACCGAACTCGGCCTGTCGATCGCGCGCGCCGGCGTGCGCAAGCTGATCGTTATCAATTCGCATGGCGGCAACGAAGAGATCATGGGCATCGTCACGCGCGAACTGCGCGTGCGTGAAAAGATGTTGGCGGTGAAGACCAGCTGGCAGCGCTTCGGCCGCCCGGCTGGCATGTACACCGAGCTCGAGGACCGCCACGGCATCCATGGCGGCGATGTCGAGACCTCGCTGATGCTGCATTTCCGGCCGGACCTTGTCGATATGGGCAAGGCCGACAATTTCGTCTCCAATGTCGCCAAGGCCGAGAAGGAATTCTCGCTGCTTCGCCACACCGGCACCCACGCCTTCGCCTGGATCGCCAGCGACCTCAACCCGAACGGCGTGGTCGGCGACGCCAGCATCGCGACGGCGGAGAAAGGCCGGCTGACATCGGAACATCAGGCCGATGGTTTCATCAGCCTGCTGCGGGATGTGCGCAAGGCGAAGCTCGCCGACTGGCTGAAGTAGCTAACCGTCTATCCTAAGCGCGAACGGCGTTCCTTCGAAGGCGTCGGCGCCGCGTCCGATTGCCTCGATCGCCTGGATCATGCGGCCGTTGCGATCTAGCAGTGCGTCGGCCACCGCAATCAGTCGCGGATTGGGTGTCGCCGATGGCGACAGCGCCCGCAGCGTCCGCGCCAGGTCGGCCTCGTCACGCTTCGGCGCCAGTGCGGCGGCGATGATGTAGGCCGAGGCGGTCGAGCGACTGATCCCGGCATAGCAGTGCACGACCATCGGCCTTGCCCGGTCCCAGCGGCGCGCAAAATCGAGCAGGTTGCGGACATGATCCTCGCCCGGCATGGTCATGCCGTCCTGCGCCACCGCTATGTCATGCATGACCAGATGTAAGTGGTTTTCCCTCGAGATCGAGGCCGGCCGCACCACTTCCGTGCCAGCGGCGAGCAGCGACAGCATGCGGTCGGCGCCGGTCCTGGCCACCGTTTCCTCGATCTTTGCCAGCGAGCAGACATGGATCATTGTTTTGAACCCTTCGATTGATCCTCGCGCCGCGCCGCCCATTCGGCAAGAGCGGATTCGAGCCGCTGCCATTCCTCCTGACTTCCCGGCAGGCCGGCGCGCAGGACATGCGGCCGGTCGGCAAAATGACGAAGCAGGATGCCGTGCTCACCAAGGGCTACAAACAGGCCGGCGGCATCGGCCAAGCGGAGATAGCGGAACAATGTGGTGCCGCCCGCGACGGGAACGCCGAAGCGGCCGAACAGCGCATCGAGCCGCGCCGATGCATCCATAAGGGATGCCCGCATCGCGTCCTGCCAGCCGATGTCGGCAAGCGCGCGGATGCCGTATTCCAATGCGGGGCCGGCGACGGCCCATGGTCCGAACTGCGTTTCCAGCCGGTCGACCGTCGTTGCATCGGAAAGTGCAAACCCGAGCCGCAAGCCGGCCAGGCCGAAGAACTTGCCGAACGAGCGCAGCACGACGATGCCGCCCTGGTCGACATCGCCCGCGAGGCTGTACTCGCGTGGGCCGACATCCATGAACGCCTCGTCGACGACCAGTAGTCCACCCCTGGCGCGCAGTCCGGCGGCCAGCGCCAGCAATCGGTCGCGCTCGACGATGCGCCCATCCGGATTGTTCGGATTGACGATGATGGCAAGGTCGGCGTCGGCCAGATCAGCGAAATCGCTGACCTCGGTCACCTCGTGCCCGGCGATAGCCGCAGCGCGGGCATGTTCGGCATAGGTCGGACCCAGCACCAGCGCCTTGCCGGGCGCGATCAGCGATGCGACGCGCGGCAACAGTATCTGCGTGCCCGGAGCCGCCGCGACGTTGGCTGGCGACGGCGCGCCATAGGCGCTGGCCGCGATCTCTATCAGGTCACGCGCGCGCGCGGCTTCCGGCAACCGCGACAGGGTGGTGGCGGGCAGGTCGAAAAGCGGATAGGAGTGCGGATTGATACCGGTCGAGAGGTCGACGAAAGGCCGCGAAGCGTTGGGGAAAAGCGCCCTCGCCCGGCCAAGACTTCCACCATGGTCCACCGCTCCTTCAAGAAGCTTCATGTCAGTCCTGATCGCTTTCCTGTCATTGGCCGTCGAATTCGCCCTCGGTTACCCGGACTGGCTGTTTCGCGCCATCGGCCATCCGGTGACGTGGTTCGGCAGGCTGATATCCTTTCTTGACCGCAGGCTCAACCACGCCACTGATCCCGACGCGCTGCGTCGCAAGCGTGGTGTCCAGGCGCTGCTGGTCATCGTGCTGGTGCCGGCGATAGTTGGCCTCGGCGTGCAGGTCCTGCTCTGGTTCGTTCCCATGGGGCTATTCATCACTGTCCTTCTGGCTACGTCGCTTCTGTCGCAGAAGAGCCTTTACGAGCATGTCGAGGCGGTGGCGGACGCACTCGATACCGGTGGCCTCGCTTTGGGCCGCGTGGCCGTCTCGCGAATCGTCGGCCGCGATCCCGAAACACTGGACAGGGCCGGTGTTTGCCGCGCGGCGATCGAGAGCCTGGCCGAGAATTTTTCCGACGGCATCGTTGCCCCCGCCTTTTGGACCGGCGTCGGCGGCCTGGGCGGCGGCGCTGCCTACAAGGCCGCCAACACCGCCGATTCGATGATCGGCCACCGCACCCCGCGCCACGAGGCCTTCGGCTGGGCGGCGGCGCGCTTCGACGATTGGATCAACCTGCCGGCGTCGCGGGTGACGGCGCTGCTGATCGTGCTGGCGGCTTTCCTGGTCAGGGGCGCCGATCCGCGCAATGCCTGGCATGCGGTGTGGCGCGACGCGAAAAAACACCGCTCGCCCAATGCCGGCTGGCCGGAAGCGGCAATGGCCGGTGCGCTCGGCCTGGCGCTCGCCGGGCCGCGCTTCTATGGCGGCGTCCTGGTCGACGACGTCTTCATGGGCGAAGGCGGCCGGCGCGAAGCCGACAGCACCGACATAAGGCAGGCGCTGAAACTCTATCGCGTCGCCGACTATCTGCTGATCGGGTTGTTTGGGCTGGTCTCGGTTATTTTCATGGTGGCCTGATCTCACCCTCCCTTTTTGTGGGGGGTAAAAGCTCTTAGAACTCGATACCTTGCTGGGCCTTCACGCCTGCGGAAAAATGGTGCTTGGTCACGCCCATTTCGGTGACGAGGTCGGCGGCCTCGACCAGCGCCGGCTTGGCGTTGCGGCCGGTGACGACCACGTGCAGGCCCTCGCGCCGCGCTTTCAGCGCTGCAACCACTCTGTCGAGATCGAGATAGTCGTAGCGCAGCGCAATGTTGAGTTCATCGAGCACCAGAAGGCTGATCGACGGATCGGCCATCAGCTCAAGCACCTTGGCCCACGCGGCTTCGGCCGCGGCGATGTCGCGCTTCAGATCCTGCGTTTCCCAGGTGAACCCCTCGCCCATCGCGTGCCAGACGACGCGATCGCCGAAGGCGGCGAAGGCGTCCTTCTCGCCGGTATGCCACTTCCCCTTGATGAATTGGACGACGCCGACGCGCTTGCCATAGCCGAGCATCCGCAGCGCCAGCCCGAAGGCGGCCGTGGTCTTGCCCTTGCCCGGGCCGGTGTTGACGATCAGCAGCCCCTTCTCGACCGTCTTGCTCGCCACCTCGGCATCCTGCACGGCCTTGCGCTTGGCCATCTTGGCGCGGTGGCGCTCTTCGTCCTTGTTGTCGATATCGGTCATGTCATTTCACCTGGAGCGGCAGCCCCGCCACCATCAGCAGCACCGTATCGGCGATGGCAGCGACCTGCTGGTTGAGCCGGCCGGCGGCGTCGCGGAAACGGCGTGCCAGTGCATTGTCGGGCACGATGCCCTGGCCGACTTCATTGGACACCACGAACCAGGGTCCACGCGGCCGCGACAGCACGTCCGCCAGCCGACGGCATTCAAGCTCGAGATCGTGGTCGGCGAGCATATGGTTGGTCAGCCACAGTGTCAGGCAGTCGATAAGCACAGGCTGGTTGTCAGGCAAGGCCCCGAGCGCGCCGGCGAGATCGAGCGGTGCGTCGATGGTCGTCCAGCCTTCGCCGCGCCGTGAGCGGTGCAGCGCGATGCGCTCACGCATCTCGTCATCATAGGCTTGCGCCGTGGCGACATAGGTCCAACGCGGCGGCAAACCCGTCGCCAGGGTTTCGGCGTGCGCGCTCTTGCCGGAGCGCGCACCACCGATGAGAAAGGTAAGCTTGCGATCAGGCAAAGCTGTCGCGCAGGCTGGTCGCGGTGCCGGTGAAGCGGCCGCGCACCACGCCGACGACCGCGCCGAGCACCAGCCAGAACACCAGATTGGTCACTGTCACCGCCACCACGAACTGGTGATGCAGGCCTTCCGGAATCGCCGTCTTGTAACTGTCGGGCTGCGGCGCGCCGACAATATGCGGCGCGACGATCAAGGCCACAGCCAAGATCGCCAGCGGCAGCGACTTTCGGAAGGCGATCAGGCCGAGCCCGGCCGCGGTCGCCGCCACCGTTGCCCACCACCAGATCTGGCGCTCGGTCAGATCGGCAGCCGGCATGGCCGGCAGTTCCGGTGGCAGGCCGAGGCCAGGCGCCAGCGTAAACACGGCAAAGCCGGCAAGGCCCCAGAACACGCCCTGGCGCCAATTGCCGATGCCGCCGGCGAATTCCGAAACCGCGACCAGGATCAGCGCGAAGCCGATACCGGTGACGATATTGGCAAGCACGCTGAACGCGAAACGCTCGAAACCGTCTGCCGGCGCCCAACCCTCGTCTTCCGCGGGTGCCGCCGGTGCCGGCGTGGCAGCGCTCATGGAGTTTGTTGCCGGTGCGGCCGAACTCATCGCGTTGCCGCTGGTGGTATCGGCAGGCGCCGCCGGAGCGGCAGCGTGCTCATGTTCATGGCCGCCTCCAGCCTGTTCGTAGACTTCCGCCTTGAGGATGAGTGGCACGGTGGCATAGGCCTGCATGCAGGCGAGAACGACGCCGGCCACGAGCCCTGCGATCGCCGCGATGAACACGACGTTGCGAAACAGGTTCATGATGTCAGATCCTCGTCAGTGGCAGGGAAACGCCATCGAATGGCGATAGTCGTGAGCCGCATTGTGGACCGCATCGATATGCGAGAAGCCGACAAAGCCCATCACGAAAATGCCGAGAAACGCAGCAAGAGCGAGCTGCATGAAGCGCGACTGCGAGGAGACGGAGGCGCCGAGGGAGACGGAAGCGGTAGTCATATCTTGTCCTTTCGCCCTCCACCCGAGGGCATCGAAGTCAGTTTCCTGTCGCCGGCAGGTCTCCTGGCTCGCGGATCAGCGCCCTTCCCCACCTTCCCGAAGAAAACATCTTCAGTGGCATATGGAGAGGACTACCGCACACAGTTGCGGGGGCAGCCACGGCATTGGGCGAAACTCGCCCTCACCGCATTCCCTCTTGGCTCCAAAATGGAACCGACGACATTGGTGACTATAGGCAGAATCCTCGCCTCCGGCAAACCAAATTCCGCCGGCAACCATCGCGAATGCGTCGTACCAGCCGAGACCCGCCGGTGCCGCAATTGACAATTTTCCTGGCCGGGTGTCGGCTGACATCTCTAGAGGAAGCCAGCCATGCAGCCCATTGCCAGCGAGCGCGATCCCTACAACGGCCTGACCCGGGCCGAACCGACCCTGCCCTCGTCGACCTATTGGGACGCAGAAGCCTATCAAAAGGATCTCGACGCCATCTGGTATCGAAGCTGGCTGCTCGTCTGCCGCGAGGCCGACCTAGCGCAACCACTGGCTTTCCGCCGATTCCGCATCGGCACGCAGGACATCGTCGTGTTGCGGGACGAGACCGGCGAGCTGCGCGCCTTTCACAACACCTGCCGCCATCGCGGCTCGCAGCTTTGCCAGGAAAGCGAAGGCCGGCTGAAGGCGCGACTGATCACCTGCCCCTACCACGCCTGGTCCTATTCCCTGCGTGGCGACCTCGTGCGCGTGCCGTCGAAATCGCTGCCGGAAGGCTTCGACAAGGCCGGCCACCCCCTTTATCGGGTCGCACTCTCGGTGTGGCGCGGCTTCGTCTTCATCAACCTCACCGAAGACGCGACCGGTTCGGCGCAGGCATCCTTCGATCCCGCCTCCGGCGATCTCGGCAATTGGCCGCTGGAGACGCTGGTCAGCGGCCACGTACTGCGCAAGGTGATGAACTGCAACTGGAAGATCTTTTGGGAAAACTTCAACGAGTGCCTGCATTGCCCGGGCGTCCACAAGGACCTGTCGCGGCTGGTGCCGATCTATGGCCGTGGCCTGATGGGCCGGCACGACGATCCCGAATGGGCTCGCCACGCCGACAATGATGCACCGGAATTTTCCGGCGGCCTGCGTGCAGGAGCCGAAACATGGTCGCGCGACGGCCAGGCGCATGGGCCGGTCTTCGCCAACCTCACGCCAGTCGAGCGCGCCACGGGCCAGACCTATGCCACCAGCCTGCCGTCGATGTTCATCGTCGGCCATGTCGACTATGTCAGGTCAGTCCGGCTGGTACCGCTCGGCCCCGAGCAGACCGAGCTTGTCGCGGAATGGCTGTTTGCGCCCGAGGCGCTCGCCACGACCGACATCGACAACATCGTTGCCTTCGGCACGCAGGTGCTGGAGGAGGATGCGACGATCTGCGAGGTCAACCAGAGAGGCCTGCGCTCGCTGCGCCACCAAGCCGGCGTGCTGATGCCCGAGGAATACGACCTGCACCGCTTCCACAACTGGGTGCGCGAGCGGCATGCGGCACGCGAGGCAACCGCCTAGTCGGCGACTAAAGCGATTTCGGCAAATAGCGCCACGTCACAAAGCCGCAAACCGCCGCCAGCAGGCCGAGCGTGACGAAC
>NZ_RZRQ01000580.1:0-2212 GCF_003997785.1 Mesorhizobium sp. M7D.F.Ca.US.004.01.2.1
GGCCGCGGGCGCGGCCTCTCCGGCGGACCGCCGCCATACCTAAACGTCTTCCGGTGACGCCCCCGCCCGCCTGCCGCCCCGGCCGTTCATCCGGACGGCAGGAAAAGACGGGCATCCTCCGGGACGAGCTGATCGCTGAGCCGTGCCGCGAGATGGGCGGGGCCGAGATGGCGCAGATCGTCGTTGAAGTCGCCGAGCTGCGGCCGCAAAACCAGGGCGAGAATCCCGGCCTCGCCTGCGCGCTGGCTGAGACGCCCGATGCCATGCCGGCCGGCGGCGTCGGCATCGGCTGCGATGTAGAGGCGACGGCAGCCAGGCGGGAAGGTCAGGCCGGCGAGGTGATTGGCCGAAGTGGCGGCGGCCACCGGCAGCGCCGGCATCACCACCTTAACCGACGCCATCGTCTCAAAACCCTCGCCGGCGGCCATGACCGGGACGGGCTCATCTGGCTGGCGGCCTAGCCAAATGCCGTTGCCAAGGAGATCTCCCAGCGAGCGGCGTGGATCAGTGAGTTGCGCCTTGCCCTGACCCGAAGGATCAAGCCAGGTGCGCTGCAGGCCGGTAATCTCCCCGTCGAGGTTGGTGACAGCGGCAATCAGCGCAGGCAGGGTCCGCGTCTCGCCGGTCACGAGATCCCTGTAGTAGCAGCCGGGATGGAAACGCAGCGCACGCTCATGAGTGGAAAGCAGGATGCCGCGGCCAGCAAGATATCGTTCGGCCAGCGTACCGGCGATCGGCTGGGACATGGCGAACAGGCGACGCGCGGCCTCAGGCGAGCCGCGTGTCGCGGCAGATTGGCGCCCGGCGACGGATGGTCTGGACTGAAGGTCTGGCTGTGGCATGGCGAGGAAACGACGTGCTTCATCCGTGACCTCGCGGAAGTCGACCAGACCACAGCTCTGCTCGATGACGTCAAGCAGGTCGCCATATTCCCCCGATGACTCATCGACCCATTTTCCAGCTGCCTTGCCGCTAACCGCTTTGAGCCGCACATGCATGGAACGGCCGCGCATATTGCGGACATCGCCGACCATCCAGTAATTGCCGGAGCGATGGCCGTTGGAGAGATATTCGCGGCACACCGCCTCGGCATGTTCGCCAAGGCGGCGTGCCAGCTCGGACGCCGAACCGGACATGATCGCCTCCGCTCAAGCCGCGGCCGTACGGTCGGTGACCCCGACCAGCGTATGGCGCTCGAGAAGGGAGGTGAGGATGGCGCAACCTTGCGCGGATGTCGGGATGAACAGCCGGAGCTTCCAGGAGATGATCTCGGATATCAGCCCCAGCGCCTTCAGTCGGGGGACCATCGCGTCGGTGAAGCAGATCAATTCGACACGGTAGTCGTTCATGACGCGGCTGCGGCGCAGGATCAGGCCATCGGCGAGTTGCAGCCCAATCCTGCCTTCCACGAGCCCGGCCCAGGCATCTTCCGGCGCGAGCTTGGGTAAATCGTCGAGCCCCAGATTGCGCAACATGGTCGCGACCAGCGTCAGCGCGATGTGACGACCGATGATGCGTTCGCCGGCATCGGTCTGGATCCGGTAGACCTGACAATCATGGTCTGGCAGCCGACGCCAGATCGGCAACAGCAGACCCGTGACGATGTGAAAGGTGCTGGTGGTGAACTCCGGGACGGCGGCGACTTCTGCCTGCCACAGGTCGCAGAATAGTTTTCGGGTCGTGGGCTGCCAGTGGGTTTCGGCAAGGGCATCGAGACCGAAGCGCAGCTCGTCCGTCGGCCGCAGCAGACGCACGCGATGCTCGACGACGGGACCGTCGAGCATCAGGCTGGCGGTCGGAAACTGTATGGCCGCGCGGCTCGAACGTGTGTTGACCAGCAGGGTCGATAGTGGCTCCGCCCGGACAATGGCCAGCGCGTCGACGAGGCCGAGCGGTCGGATACGGTCCTTGCGCGCGACGGTCAGCACATGCGACTGCGCGCCCGAGACCGGGTGCGAGTAGACGGTGCGGCGATCGGTGACGACTATGCTTTCGGCCGTGATCGTCTCCAGGCCCTTGTCGTAGTTGCCGGCGGCGATGGCGCCTTCGATCTTGGCCGTCATCAGCTGCTCGAACACCTCGAACAGCAGATTCTGGGTCTCGATGCGCAACGCCAGCAGGCGATTGAGCCAGGTCGTGATCGGCGGCAGCTCGTCCCGCAAACCACCTTCATCCGTCGTCAGCGACAGCCCGGTCACGGTCTCGAAGGTGG
>NZ_RZRQ01000581.1:0-2203 GCF_003997785.1 Mesorhizobium sp. M7D.F.Ca.US.004.01.2.1
GGCACCATGACCGGAACCACGATCGAGGCCGAGCTCGTGGTTCTCGCCGCTGCCGTCCACAGCACGCTGGAGCAGTTCGATCAGGCGCGCGACACAGCCCTTGCGGCGCTGCGCGTCATCGCGCCCGATGCCTGGTTCATGGAGGGCGCGACCGCCAATGTCATTGGCTACAATCTTTATGCGCTGGGCGACCTCGAAGGTGCGCGCGCCGCGATCGATGCGGCGCGACGGGCGCATGAGCGAAGCGGCAGCCTGCTCGGCGTCACCATCGCCAATTGCTACATGGCCGTCGTCGAGCGTTCGGCGGGCCGCCTGCCCGCCGCCGAGCGGCTGCTGCGCAACGCCATCATCGAGGCCAGGGCGCGGATCGGCGCAAATTCCTATGCCGAGGCCCTGGCCGGAACGCTGCTTGCCGAACTCGCCTACGAGACCAATGCGTCGGGCGAGGCGCTGACCCTGGTCGAGAATCTCGGACCGCAGATCGAGGGCGCGGCGGTCATCGTCTATCCCTTGGCCAGCGTGCCGACCTATGCCCGCGTGCTGCAGCTGACCGGCCGCACCGAAGCGGCACTGGACATGCTGGAGCGTGTTTATCAACGCGTGCGCGGCACGGTGTATCGCCGCCTGGCATCGATGATCATGCATGACCGCATACGTGTGCTGCTCGACCAGAACCGTATTGCCGAGGCCCGGGCGCTGCTGAGCGAACACCGCGGCGAAGAGACCGAGGCGTCGATGGTCATCACCACCGCCAACGAGTTCGAGTTCTTTGCCGAGGGCCGCCTGCTGACGGCCGAGAAATCCTATGCCGATGCCGCGCGGGTTTTCGATGCGCTTCTGGAGCGCACCAGAACCAGCGGGCGCATGCGCCGCCATATATTGGCGCTGATCCTGCGCGCCAAGGCGGCCAGCGCCGCCCATGACCAACGCGAGGCCGACCGCCATCTGCTCGATGCGTTGCGCCTCGCACAACCCTCCGGCTTCATCCGTTCCTTCGTCGACGAGGGAAGGCCGGTCGTCGAAGGGTTGATGCGGCTGCGTGCGGCTCAGGCAAAGACCGATCCCGCGCTGTCAGCCTATGCGACGCGCATCATCGACGCCGCGCAGACGATGCCCGTGGCGACGCGCAAGCTGGCCGCACCAGCCGCTGAGAAGGAACAGCTCACCCAGCGCGAGGCCGAGCTGCTGCGCTATCTCGCCGAGGGCATGTCCAATCGCGATATCGCCTTTGCGCTGTCGGTGAGCGAAACCACGGTGAAATGGCATCTAAAGAACATTTTCGGCAAGCTGGCGGTGACCAACCGGGTCCAGGCGGTGCGCGCCGCGCAAGGGTCCGCAGGCACCCATACCCCTCCGAAAGGAGGGGCATAGATAACAGGCGCCACCCCTCTTTCGGGTCGGGCCACATGATCGTTAGCCTGCTAGCGTCACCCGGTTTTCAGAGGACGCTACGGATGGCGACAGGCTACGTTTTTCACGAACAGCTGATGTGGCATGACACCGGCTCCAGCGCCGACATGATGCCTCCCGGCCGTTTCGTGGAACCTGGCCGGCATCTGGAATCCCCCGGCTCGAAGCGCCGGCTCAACAACCTCATCCAGGTCAGCGGCCTGTCGCGCCACCTGGTGCCGATCATCCCCGAGCCGGTCTCGGTCGAGGACCTGCTGCGCGTGCACACGCAACGCCATGTCGACGATATCCGTATGCTCAGTGAGCGCGGCTCCGGTTTCGCCGGGCCGCAGGCGCCGATCGGTCTCAACAGTTTCGACATCGCGCTGCTGTCGGCCGGCACCACCTATGCCGCCATGCGCGCCGTGCTGACCGGCCGCGTCGACAACGCCTATGCGCTGGCGCGACCGCCGGGACACCATGCCGAACCCGACCAGGCGATGGGCAACTGCCTGTTCTCCAACATCGGCGTCTCCGTGCGCCGGCTGCAGCATGAAGGCCTGCTTGGGCGGGCCGCCGTAGTCGACTGGGATGTGCATCACGGCAATGGCACCGAGACGGTGTTTTATTCCGACCCGTCGGTGCTGACCATTTCCGTGCATCAGGACAATCTCTATCCGACCGGGCGCGGCGCGCTGGCCGACAACGGCAAAGGCGACGGCGAAGGCTACAACATCAACATCCCGCTGCCGGCCGGCAGCGGGATGTTGATGTTGTAGCCTTCGCCGTCGCCTTTGCCGTTGTCGGCCAGCGC
>NZ_RZRQ01000582.1:0-2199 GCF_003997785.1 Mesorhizobium sp. M7D.F.Ca.US.004.01.2.1
CGTTGCCCGCCTTCTCAGCCGATGCGAAAGGCCTCGCGACGCGCGACTCGTCGGGCCAGGTGTTGAACGCTATTGCGGAACATTTGCCATGGCTGCTGGGGGGCGCGGCAGACCTGTCGCCGTCAACCAAGACGAACCTCGAATTCGATTTCGCCGGCAACTTTCAGACCCCAGAGGGCGACCAGGCCGTCAGCTACCGCGGGCGGAATTTCCACTTTGGCCTGCGCGAACATGCCATGTGCGCCATCGGCAACGGCATGAGCCTGTCGAAGCTGCGGCCGTTCGTCTCCAGCTTCCTGATCTTCACCGACTACTGCCGCGCGGCGCTGCGGCTGAGCTCGATGATGGAACTCCCGCTCATCTCCATCTGGACCCATGATTCCATCAGTCTCGGCGAGGACGGGCCAACCCACCAGCCGATCGAGCAGCTTGCCTCGTTCCGCGCCATGCCCGGCATGGTCGTGCTACGCCCGGCGGATGCGAATGAAGTCATGGAGGCATGGAAGGTCATCATGCATCTCAAGGACAGGCCTGTCTGCCTCGTGCTGACGCGACAGGCGGTGCCGACGCTCGATCGCTCGATCTATGCAAACGCAGCCGGCGTGGCGCAGGGCGCTTATGTACTGGCTGATGCTCCCGACGGCAGACCCGACGTCCTGCTGCTGGCGACCGGCAGCGAAGTCGCGCTGTGCGTGACGGCGTATGAACAGCTGAAGGCCGAGGGCATCAAGGCACGCGTCGTCAGCATGCCGTCATGGGAATTGTTCGAAAGCCAACCGAAGGAGTATCACGAGACCGTCCTGCCGCCCGCTATAACGGCCCGGGTTGCGGTAGAAGAAGCATCTGGTTTCGGATGGGAGCGCTATACCGGCTTCGACGGCGCCATCCTCGCTCTACATAGTTTCGGCCTGTCAGCGCCATCGAAAGTCGTCGCAGAACACTTCGGATTCGAGCCGGCACACGTCGTTGCGGCCGCCAAGGCGCAAATTGCGGGCAGCCCGTCAACCAAACAAGTTGGGATTGCACGAACCGAATGAGACAATGACCATGAAAATCAGTCCATTGGCCGGAAAGCCGGCCCCGCCCGAGCTGCTGGTCAACGTCGCCAAGCTCGTCACCGCTTATTACAGCCAGGTACCGGACCCTGCCAACCCATTGCAGCGGGTGGCGTTCGGGACGTCCGGGCATCGCGGCTCGGCGTTTGAGAGCACGTTCAACGAGGCGCATGTGCTGGCAATCAGCCAGGCCATTTGCCACTACCGCAAGCGACGGGGTATCGACGGCCCGATCTTCATCGGCATCGATACACATGCGCTATCGGAGCCAGCCTTCGTGAGCGCCCTTGAGGTGCTGGCCGCGAACGGAGCGGAGGTGATGATGGCGGCCGGTGGCGAGTATACGCCCACCCCAGCCATCTCCCACGCAATCCTCAACTACAACAACGGCCGCAAGACCGGGCTCGCCGATGGGATCGTCATCACGCCCTCGCACAACCCGCCGGGCGACGGCGGCTTCAAGTATAACCCGCCCAATGGCGGGCCGGCGGATACCGATGTCACTGGCTGGATCGAAAAACAGGCCAATGATCTGCTTGGCAACGGCCTGAAAGGCGTGCGGCGGATGCCGTTCGAGAAAGCCCTCCATGCGCCGACAACACATACCCACGATTTCCTGAACTCTTACGTGAACGATCTCGGCAACGTGATCGACATGGACGCCATTCGCGGAGCACGTGTTCGCATGGGCGTCGACCCGCTCGGCGGGGCGGGAGGCCACTACTGGCCCGCCATAGCCGACCGCTACAAGCTCGACTTGACCATCGTCAATCGCCAGGTCGATCCCACTTTTCGTTTCATGACGGTTGATTGGGATGGCCAGATCCGCATGGACCCGTCTTCAGCTTATGCCATGCAAGGCCTTATCAGCCTGAAGGATCAATTCGACATCGCTTTCGCATGCGACACCGATCACGACCGGCACGGCATCGTCACGCGCAGTGCCGGACTGCTGCCGCCCAATCATTACTTGTCGGTGGCGATAGACTACCTGTTCCAGCATCGCCCTGAATGGCGCAAGGACGCCGCGGTTGGAAAAACGGTGGTGAGCAGCCAGATGATCGATCGCGTCAGCGCCAGGCTGAAGCGCAGACTGTATGAAGTGCCGGTCGGGTTCAAATGGTTCGCCGAGGGCCTTCAGGAC
>NZ_RZRQ01000583.1:0-2197 GCF_003997785.1 Mesorhizobium sp. M7D.F.Ca.US.004.01.2.1
CGTACGAAGTGAAGGCGATCTCGTGCGCCAGCATGGGAAATGCGCCTCGATCAGCTTGACGTCCTTGCCGTAGGCGGTCAGTCCGCCCGGAATGCCCGGCGCGTGTTTCGGGAAATCGCGGATCAGCCAATGGTCGAACGACATGATCGCGGCTTTGCCCTTGTAGCGCTTGAGCATCTTGCCGACGCTGGCCACCAGGCCTTCGTCACGACCGGGAATCCCTTTCAGCTCGACAACCATAGGCACGCGGCCGTCAATCAGGTCGAGCGCTTCCTGCAGCGTCGGCAGGTGGTCCGATGTGCCGCCGACCTTGAGCGCCGTAAGTTCCGCCGCGGTGCGTTGCCAGACGAAACCGTCCTGGCCGGTCAGCCTTTGCAAATCGTCATCATGAATGATCACGGGAACGCCATCCGACGACAGGTGCACGTCGCATTCGATCGCATAGCCGCGCTCGGCCGCCGCCGTGAAAGCGGAAAGCGTGTTTTCCCAGCGCGTCTTGTTCATGTCGTGAAAGCCGCGATGGGCGACGGGCCGGGCGGTCAGCCAGGATATGTCGGTCATGATCGTCCCCTGGCTCATTCGACTTCGAAGATGGCTTCGATTTCCACTGCGGCATTAAGCGGCAGGCAGGCCGTGCCGACAGCGGAACGGGCATGCTTGCCGCGCTCGCCAAGTGCCGCGACCAGGAAGTCTGAGGCGCCGTTGGCAACCAGATGCTGCTCGACAAACTCAGGTGTCGAGGCGACGAAAACGGTGATCTTCACCAGCCGGCGGATCTTCTCGAGGTCGCCGAGCGCTGCCTTGGCCTGCGCCAGGATGTTGATCGCGCAGTACTTTGCGGCGTCCTTGCCGCCTGCCGTGTCGACATCGCGGCCAAGCAGCCCGCTCGCCTGCAGCTTGCCGTCCTTGAGCGGCAATTGGCCGGCGGTGAACAGCAAATTGCCGGTCCTGCAATAGGGCACGTAGTTGGCGGCGGGCGCGGCGGCGACAGGAAGCGCCACGCCCAGATCGCTTAGCCGCTTTTCGATTGTTTCACTCATGGTATTTCCCTATTGCTTGGTGACGCCGCGCGGGCCGGGCCGAAATTGCTATTTTTGCCTCGCTTCCGCCACGACTTTTTTTAAGCTGGACCATCTTTCCCTGCGGCTTGCCATTAGCCGCGACGATCGGAGTACCTCATGCGCGCAACGCGCCTTGCATTCCATGCCGTCCTGTTGTCGGGGGTCTTCTCGATAGGCCCAGCCTTTGCCGTGCCGGCGCTGCAAGCCCACCGCGCCGTTTACGACCTTACCCTCAAGAAGGCGTCCGATCAGTCCGGCATCACAGGCATATCCGGCCGCATGGTCTATGAGTTCAACGGCTCGGCCTGCGAAGGCTATACGGTGAAATTCCGCTTCGTCACCCAGATCGTCACTGCCGACAACACTAGGCTGACGGATCAGCAGACGACCACTTTCGAGGACGCTGAAGGCAAGACGTTTTCATTCGTGACGAAATCCTTCGTCGACCAGAACCTCGACAAGGAGGTCAAGGGCGTCGCCACGAAAGAGACCAAGGGCCTGAAGGTCGATATCGACAAGCCTGAAAAGAACAGCGTCGAGCTGGCGAGCACCCAATTCCCGACCCAGCACCTAGTCGAACTGATCGGCAAGGCCGAAAAGGGCGAGAACTTCTACGAAACCAACCTGTTCGACGGTTCCGAAGACGCCAACAAGGTGATGACCACCACCGTCGTCGTCGGCAAGAAAACCAATTCCGACAAGGCCGACCCGGAGGCTCCGGCACTGGCGAAGCTCGCCACCGACAAATACTGGCCGGTCGACATCGCCTATTTCGACGACACCGACAAGACAGGCGAAGAGGTGCCGGAATACCGCATCAGCTTCAAGCTGCATGAGAACGGCATCACCCGCGATCTCGTCATGGACTATGGCGACTTCTCGATGACCGGCAAGCTGGTCAACCTGTCGCTGTTCGACCAGACGAAACCCTGCCCGGCAAAATAGGGCTTCATCCGGCCGGTTGATTAACCTCGGCACGGCGTGGCCGTGTCGAACGACTTGAACGTGCCGCAATCGTCTCTCAACCTCTATCCCAGCGTCCAGGCGCAAGGGGGAGCAGCTTGAGCAAGATCGATGTCTTCGTGGCGCCGCGGCCCAACCCGGCACTGATCAGAGCCATGACATCCGTCAACCGG
>NZ_RZRQ01000584.1:0-2196 GCF_003997785.1 Mesorhizobium sp. M7D.F.Ca.US.004.01.2.1
GCGCACACCTGCTTCGATGGCGTCCAGCTCATCGGCGCTAATCCGGCCAATCGCCAGCGCAACGGCCTCGGTCTCCAACATGGTACGCACATGCAGCACCTCGACCAGTTCACGAGCCGAGAACTCCCTGACAATCATCGAATTGCCTGGCCGGCGCGAAATGTAGCCCTCGGTCTCCAGGCGGTAGAGCGCTTCGCGTGCCGGCGTTCGCGAAACATCCAGCGCCTCGGCCAGCTTGCGCTCCTGCAACACCGTGCCGACCGGAAGTTCGCGCTGTATCATCATGTTCAGAAGCCGATCATAGATCTGCTGGCTGAGGCTCTTATCGGGGATTTGACGGATGGCGGCCGCAGGGTTGCGTATCATGACGCGCTCCTTGCTCCGTTCAGCTGCCCGATGGCGGCCGCAATGCGGCGGCAAGCTTGCGCGAGATCTTCATCGCTCGACGCGTATGAGATCCGGAAATAGCCGGACAAGCCGAAGGAGGAGCCGGGCACGGTAGCAACCAACGCCTCGTCCAGCAAAAACCCGGCTACATCCGAATCATTCTCCAGCACCGATCCTGACCGCGTCATCAGGCCGAACAGGCTCCGGCAGTCCGCGTAGACGTAGAAAGCTCCGTCCGGCCTGGCACAGCAAAGGTGGGGCACGGCCGACAGCGCATTGACCACCAAGTCTCGGCGTCGTCTCAACACCGTCACCACTTCACCAAAAAAATCCTTCGGGCCGGTCAGTGCCGCCAGCGCTGCAGCCTGGCCGATGGAAGACGGGTTGGACGTGCTTTGCGATTGGATTTTCGTCATCGCGTCAATCAGATCGGCCGGGCCGCCCGCATAGCCGATACGCCAGCCGGTCATGGCAAAAGCCTTTGATACGCCATTGACCGTCAGCGTGCGGTTCATCAGCGCCGGGGCAACGGCAGCGATCGTGCTGAACGGCTGATCTGAAAAGCGCAGATGCTCGTAGATGTCGTCCGTGAGCACACCGATCTTCGGATGCTTCTCCAGCACCGCTGCAAGGCTCGCCAGTTCGTCGGCGGAATAGACGCCGCCCGTCGGATTGCAAGGCGAGTTCAAGATCAACCAACGGCTGCGCGATGTGATGGCGGCTGCAAGACCACCGGCTGTAAGCTTGAAGCCACTCGCTTCGCTGGTTGACGCAATGATGGCAACGCCGCCGCCGAGTTCAACCATGTCCGGATAAGACACCCAATATGGAGCGGCCACGATGACCTCGTCGCCGGGATCGAGGCTGGCCAGCATCGCATTGAAGATAATCTGCTTGGCACCTGTTGCGACGATGATCTGGTCGGGGCGATAGTTAAGACCGTTCTCGTCGCGGAACTTGGCGATGACCGCGTTCTTGAGTGCTGGAGTGCCGCCAACGGCGGTGTAACGCGTCTCACCGTTTTCGATCGCGCGCGCTGCCGCTTCGGCAATGTGGCGCGGTGTGTCGAAATCGAGTTCGCCAGACGCCAGCGAAATCACGTGTTTGCCCGCCGCCTGCAGCACGCGCGCCCGCTCAGCCATCGCGATTGTAGACGATGGCTTCAGGCCGCGCATTCGTTGCGCCACCAAACTCATGCAATCTTCCTCTCTGTTTTTGCTGTCTGTGCGCCGTTGCGCCGCTCATCGGCCAGCAGCGCAAGCAGCTCAGCCATGATGGTCGCCGCCAGCAGCGCGGTGATCTGACCCGGCCCGTCGTAAAGCGGATTGGTCTCCACGACGTCGCACCCGACCAGATTGATAGCGTTGAGCCTGCGCAGGATTGTCAGCGTCTCATGCGCTGAAAAGCCTCCGACTTCGGGCGTTTGAACGCCTGGTGCCGCAGACGGGTCGACGAAGTCCATGTCGAAGGTAAGGAACACTGGACGCCCGGCGGTGCGCGCACGCACGCGCGTTGCAACTCCCTCGGCGCCCAGCGTAAAGACATCGTCGGTCGTCAACACCTCATAGCCGAGTTCGACCGACTGGCTGATATCGGTCGACGAAAACAGCGAGCCGCGCAACCCGATCTGGATCGAATGCGCGGTATCGACAATGTTCTCCTCGACGGCGCGACGGAAAGGCGTGCCGGCGCTGTAGCGTTTGCCTGCAAAATAGCTGTCCCAAGTGTCACTGTGGGAATCGAAATGAACCAGCGCCAACGGACCGTGCTTCCTGGCCACAGCGCGCAGTTGTGGCAAGGTGATTGAAT
>NZ_RZRQ01000585.1:0-2190 GCF_003997785.1 Mesorhizobium sp. M7D.F.Ca.US.004.01.2.1
GGCATAAAGCTCCCATGCCAGCAGGAGCAGCCCGACCGAGATAATGGCCGGTCCCGCCTTGACAAGAAGGCTCGCGATCGGGCGCGAAGCGACGGATGATGAGGCCACTGGAGATAACCTTTGACGGCCGCGCGGAGGCGGCGGCAGCTTCAGACCGCCGACGGGCTGTTGGCCGAGACCGTGACGTCGAGGGTTACGTGGCCGGCGCCTGGTCCGAAGCGGCAGAAAGCCTCGTCCAGCGCCGAAAAGATCGCGCCGGCATCACCGCGCAATTTCGTGCAGAAATGCTTGGAACGTTCATAGACGCCGGACTGCTTGAGAAAGTCGATGCAGCCGTAGATCTCGTCCATGTGGTCGTCGGTGCCCATCACATAGAGCGAGAACTGCGCTGCCGCCGGCTGGCCGGTGGCAGCTGCATTGTGCACCGCCGCGATGGCCGCATCCTTGCGCGGACCGAGTGGCCCGACAGGCCCGCCAAGTGCATCGGAGCGGCAGATCGGATCATCCGGCTCGCCAGGGCAGCCGCGCGAGATGGTGGCCGACAACACGCAATGTTTGCCGCTGCGCGCCGCCGCCACGAAGAGGTCGCGCATGGCGGGAAACAGCACTTCGGGCGGCCCGACCAGCAAGGTCGAGATGTCGTCGGTCTCGATCCTGAGCTTGTCACGCCAGGGATCGAGCGCGCCAAGCGCGCCAAGGATGACGCCGACGAAATCGTCGGCCATGGGATATAGGGAAATCTGTGCGCCTGAAAACATCGCCCGCCTCGCTCCGCTGGTATTACCCAGATCAGCTTCTAGGGTCTGTGGGCTTGCCGCCCCCGTCTCAGCCCCGACCGTACGGAGCACCCCTGTGGATGCGCGGGTTAAAGCACCATTCGAGCTGAAGTGAAAGCCGTTTTTTCAGCGCACTGCGCCAAAAGCATTGCGCCAGACATGGTGCTGCCTGAGCGGGATTATCGGGCACCCTCGCTGCCGCGAGCGGTTCTCTCCACAGTCGCGATGCAATCACCTTCGTGCACGCCGTCAACCACCTGACCGTGTTTGGCCGGCATGCGCATGCCGCAGGAAATCGACGAAGGCGCGCACGGTCGGCGGCGTATGGCGCTGCTTCTGGTAGCTGAGGAACCAGCCCGGAAAAGTCGCGCACCACTCATCCAGCAGCGAGACCAGTTTGCCGGCGTCGATCAGCGGACGCACCAGCTCTTCCGCCCAGAAGGCGATGCCGACGCCCTGCACCGCGGCGGCAACGGCCATGTCGCGGCTGGAGACGACCAGCGGACCATCGACCGCGACCGAGAACCATTGGCCACCCCTGGCGAATTCCCATGTGTAAAGGCCGGCGCTGCCCGGCCGGCGCCAGTTGATACAGCGGTGCTGGAGCAGATCCGCGGGTGCTGACGGTGATCCGTGACGGGCGATGTAGTCCGGCGAGGCCACGGCGAGTTGGCGCTGCGCGCCGCCAAGCGGCACCGCAACCATATCGGCTTCGAGAAATTCGCCAAGCCTGGCGCTGACATCATAGCCGGCCTCGACACTATCGATGGCGGCATCGTCGATCGTAACATCGAGCACGATGTCCGGCCATGTCTGATAAAAACGACCGAGCACCGGCTCCAGATAGGTGGCGGCGGCGACGCTAGGCATATGGACACGCAAGATGCCGGCCGGCGTGTCACGCAAGGCGGCGGCATCGCCGAGCGCCGCCTCCATCTCGGCCATGGCCGGCGCGAAGCGCGCGTGCAGGCGCGCGCCGGCTTCGGTCAGCGAGAGACTGCGGGTCGTGCGGTTGAGCAGGCGCAAGCCAAGCCGCGCTTCGAGCTGGCGGATCATCTGGCTGAGCGTCGATGCCGAAATCCGGAGATCTTCCGCGGCACGAGCAAAATTGCCATGCGCGACGACAGTGGCAAAGGCCTTCAGCTCCGCATAGTCACTTCCGCGCATTATGCCATATTCTCCAATGAGTATGATGGAATTCTATCGCATTTTCCGTAGGGGGTCTGCTGCCTAGCTTGAGGACATGTCTCGAACGTCGCCGATCATCGGCATCGAGCTCATCTGAATCTCCCTCTGAGCAGGAGCGACGAACATGTGGAAACTCAACGGAAAAATCGCCTTGGTGACCGGCGCCTCCTCCGGCATCGGGATGGCAACAGCACTTGCGCTTGCAGCGCAAGGCGCGGTCGTTGCC
>NZ_RZRQ01000586.1:0-2163 GCF_003997785.1 Mesorhizobium sp. M7D.F.Ca.US.004.01.2.1
GCCCCAGCCGATCCCAGTGGTCCGTCACGCTGCTTAACGGCCAGGCATGCCGCGCCACGACTTTCTGGCAAAGGTTCTTACTTTTTTCAGCCATCCCGGCAGCTTCCACCGCGGTGTCGCACTGATCGTTGCCGACAGTTACGAACACCTCTCCTTCGTGGCCAAATAAGACAAACTCCACCTCCGGAGTTGTATCGGTCCCATACACTTCATGCCGGTCCGCCTGGCTCAGAAGCGCTGGGATGACGGGGTAGATTGCCGGAAAGCGAGCCGGGCGCGGCACGCCGACCTTCTCCATGTCTGCGATGTGACGCTCCGTTGCTGCGACGTCTCGGCCCGCGAAACCGGCCAGCAGTAAGGTGGCGATGCGGACAGTCAGCGGGCGACTTTCGCAGTCAAAGTGGAGCTTGCCTGACATGTCCGCACCCTGCCCTTCAGTGTCTGCGGTTTCAGTTGCCGTAGATGTCAAACGAAAAGTACTTGGCGTTGATCTTGCCATAGGTGCCGTTGGCGCGAATGTCGTCGATCGCGGTGTTCAGTCTGTCGCGCAGCTTGTCGTTACCCTTTCTGAGCGCAATACCGATCCCTTCGCCAAGGCATTCGTGATCCTTTTGCGTGTCGCCAACAATCTCGTATGCATCGCCACCATCGGCCTTGAGCAGCTGCTGGTCGGTCCCAATCGAATCGGCAAAGACGAGATCCAGCCGTCCTGCCATCAAATCGCTGAAAGATTCGAGCTGGCTCGGATAGAATTTTATCTGACTGTCCGGGAACTTCTTTTGAACGTAGCAGGCGTGAATCGTTCCGCGCTGAACGCCGATGATTTTGCCTTTCAGGCCCTGCGGCGAAATTGTGAAACCGGAGCCTTTCTTGGCGCTGAAAACATCCGGCGCTTGATAGTATTTGTGCGTGAAATCGACCTTTTTCTGGCGTTCGTCGGTGATCGTCATGGATGCGACGATCAGGTCGTACTTGCGGGCAAGCAGCCCAGGTATCATGCCATCCCAATCCTGCTTGACGATCTCGCATTTAGCCTTGATGTCGTCACAGAGCGCATTGGCGATATCGATGTCGAAGCCCGAAAGTGAACCATCTGGATCGACCTGGTTGAACGGAGGATACGCGCCTTCAGTCGCTATACGCAGAGTTTCCTCCGCCTTTGCTGGAACAATCGCTATTAATGTTAGCCCAACAACAAAGACAATACTCTTCAGCACGGTGTTCTCCTCCCAGCCGTAAAGCGTGGCCGTGTCGATCACGGTCGCTGCGGGAGTGTTAAGTGAACTGGCGAGACATAGGAGTTTGATTTCTTAAACGTACGTTTGATAGACTCGCATCCACCGGGGCCGCATGTTAGTCTCAGAGACTAGAGCGTATGCGTAACCAGATTCCGCCCCTCGACAAGATTGACATTCGCCTGCTGCGCGTCTTCAGGGTCGTCGCAGAATGCGGTGGTTTCGCCGCCGCCGAGGAAACGTTGAACCTCAACCGTTCGACGATTTCGATCCATATCTCGGATCTTGAAACACGCTTCGGCATGAGGCTGTGCGTACGCGGGCCAGGCGGCTTCTCGCTTACCAAACATGGCGAGGTCGTCTACGAGGCGACACTGCGCCTGTTCCATGCGCTCAACGGTTTCCGCAGCACAGTCGGAGGCGCCAAGGGCCAACTGAGGGGAGAATTGTCGATCTGGCTGATGGACAACATGTCGACGGACCCATGCAACCCTGTCAGCCTCGCCATCGAGCGCTTCCGTAAAAGACCGAACGAAGTTGAGATCATCGTCAACGTGGCGCCACCGGACGAGGTCGAAAAAGCTGTTCACGCTGGCCGGTGCAACCTCGGCATCTGCGGAAGCAAGACCGGACTGCCGGATTTGGAGTATCAGCAACTTCACACCGAAGAAATCACGCTCTATTGCGGGCGCAAACACCCCTTGTTCGAGGAAGCGCTGTCGTCGATCGCAGCCGACCGACTGTCCTCGGCAAACTTCGTGCGTCGCGGTTTCGTGGTCGAGAAGCACGAAATGGTTGAAACCGGCTGGGCGTCCGATGCGATCTCCATGCACTTGGAGGGTACGCTGCACCTCATCGCCACCGGCCTCTACATCGGCTACCTGCCGACCCACTATGCCGAGCAATGGGACACAGGCGGAGATCTGCG
>NZ_RZRQ01000587.1:0-2158 GCF_003997785.1 Mesorhizobium sp. M7D.F.Ca.US.004.01.2.1
GCCGCGAATTCTGCCGTCACCGCCTGCAACGCCGCCTCGATGGTGAGATCTGCCAGATCGGAAAAGGCGCGACCGGCCCGCGCCGGATCGATCGAGCCGGCGAGCAGCCTGACGCCGATCAGGAACTTGTGCTCGGAGGCAAAAATGCGCAGCCGGTCGAGCACGTCCTCATAAAGCCGGTCGCCCTCGACAAAGGCGGAAAGCCGCGCCGACAGATAGGCCCGGTCCGGTAGCTCTGTCAGCAAGGCCGGGTCGAGCAGACCATCGAAGACATGCGGCCGGCGGGTGATGATCGCCGCCAGCCGGGGTGCAGCCCCCATGATCGTCGCCAGAAGCTTCAGCAGGGCCGGATTGGACTGCAGCAGGGAAAACAGCTGGATGCCGGCCGGCAGGCCGGCGAGAAACTCGTCGAAGCGCATCAGGGCTTCGTCCGCCCGGCGCGTCTGGCCGAAGGAGCGCAGCAGCGCCGGCGTCAGTTCCGTCAGCCGCTCGCGCGCCTCCGCCGACTGGGTGACGCGATAGCGGCCGAAATGCCAGCCGCGGATGACGCGGCAGATGTCGCTTGGCCGCTGAAAGCCGAGGCCGTGCAAGGTCTGCAACGTATCGGGATCGTCGACATCGCCGGTGAACACCAGATTGCCTATGCCCGTCGACAGTTCCGGCGCGGTTTCGAAAAGAGCCGCGTAATGGCGTTCCACCTGCTGCAGCGAGGCGCGGAATGCCAGGGCAAAGGCAGAAGCATCGGCAAAGCCGAGCATGCGGGCGATGCGTTCCAGTCCTTCATCGTCTTCCGGCAGCGTGTGCGTCTGCTCGTCGGCAACCATCTGCACGGCATGTTCGACGCGGCGCAGGAACCAGTATTGACGAGCCAACGCGTCGCACGCATCGGCGGTGATCCAGCCGCGTGCGGCGAGCTGGCCGAGCATCGGCACGGTCTCGCGGCCACGCAGTTCCGGGAAGCGTCCGCCGGCGATGAGTTGCTGGGTCTGGACGAAGAACTCGATCTCGCGGATTCCACCGCGCCCGAGCTTGACGTTGTGACCCTTGACGGCGATCTCGCCATGACCCTTGTGGGCGTGGATTTGGCGCTTGATCGAATGGACGTCGGCAATCGCCGCGTAGTCCATGTATTTGCGCCAGATGTAGGGCTGCAACTCCTTGAGGAAGGCAACGCCCGCGGCCAAATCTCCGGCCACCGGACGTGCCTTGATCATGGCGGCGCGCTCCCAGTTCTGGCCGCGTGCCTCATAGTAGCGCAGTGCCGCCTCAACCGGGATCGCCAGCGGGGTCGAACCGGGATCGGGGCGGAGCCTCAGATCGGTGCGGAAGACATAACCGTGCTCGGTGCGGTCCTGCAGGATGCGCACCAGGCGGCGCGTCAAGCGCGAGAACAGCTCGGTGGCATCGAGGGGATCAGCGACAGCGGGCGCTTCCGGATCGAAGAAAACCACAAGGTCGATGTCGGACGAGAAATTCAGCTCGTGCGCGCCGAGCTTGCCCATGCCGAGCAGGATCCAGCCCGATTGCTTCGACGGATTGTCGAGATCCCGCAGTTTGAGCTTGCCCTGGCCATGTGCGTCGCGCAGCAGGAAGTCGACAGCGGCGCGGGTGCAGGCATCGGCAAGGTCGCTCAGCCGCCGCACCGTCAGCGCCGTTTCGGCTTCGCCGGCAAGATCGGCCAGCGCGATCAGGAAATGCGCCTCGGCCTTCCATTGGCGCAGCTCCATCATCAGGCTGGATTCCGAGACCGCCTCGGCGAGATAGGCCTGGTCGATGGCAGCGCCGATCGCTTTCAGCCGAGCCTCGACGGGCTGGTCGAAGAGGCCGTCCAGAATCCGCGGCCGGCGGCGTGCCGTATCGCGCAGGAACGGAGACAGATCGAAAACGGCGGCGAGGAAATCCTGGCTCTCCCCTTTGCCGGCCAGGAACTTGGCCAACCGCGTCAGCCCTTCTTCCCGCGCCGCTGAAGCGATCTCGGCCAGTTCTTGCCGCGCATGGCCTTCATCCAGCGGAGCAAGCCTGGCCGCCGGCTTCAGCAGCCAATCCGTCGCCGCCCGCTTTGCAGCCGTGCTCATCAGTGATCCTCCCGTGCCGGGAAACTCATGACCACGGATAATCCGGGATTGCCAGGCAAGAGATCAAGCCGGCCATTGTGGAA
>NZ_RZRQ01000588.1:0-2121 GCF_003997785.1 Mesorhizobium sp. M7D.F.Ca.US.004.01.2.1
CTGTATGAAGTGCCGGTCGGGTTCAAATGGTTCGCCGAGGGCCTTCAGGACGGCTCGCTGGGTTTTTGCGGCGAGGAAAGCGCTGGTGCGACGTTTATGCGCCGCAACGGCGCCGTCTGGACGACCGACAAGGATGGCATCGTTCCGGCGTTGCTGTCGGCCGAGATCATGGCAAGGATGGGTCGCGATCCCGGCGAGGTTTATCGCAGCCTGACGAAGGCCTTGGGCGAACCGGTCGCTGATCGGCTCCAGGCAACCGCAACCCCAGCACAAAAAGAGAAACTGTCGAAGCTTTCACCGCATGAGATCACGTCGAAGACCCTGGCTGGCGAACCGATCAAGTCGGTGCTTAGCCGGGCGCCGGGCAACAATGCCGAAATCGGCGGCGTCAAGGTGGCCACGGAAAACGGCTGGTTCGCCGCGCGCCCTTCAGGCACCGAGGAAATCTACAAGATCTACGCTGAGAGTTTTCGCGGACAGGACCATCTGCGCGCCATCCTGGCCGAGGCGCAGACGATCGTCGACCATGCGCTCGGGGCAACCAAAGGAAACTGAACCGGCTGCACCGCTTGTAATGATCAATGCTTACCTCCCGAGGAGATGCTCCCCGGGATAAACGATCGTTCCATCATCGGGCACGACAGCGCCTGGCGTCAGGCTGGCCTCCTCGACATGACCGGCCCCAAGGATATGCATGACGCGTTCGCCTTCTGCGAGCAGGTAATCGGCAATGATGCGGCGGTGGCACCGCCACCAGACGGCTTCCGCGCACATGATTGCGCAGCGATGCCGGCCGCCGAGCTCTCGCAGTTGCGCCAAGCCTTTGGCGAACGGCTCGGTCAGCGCATAGTCGGCGTAGTTGCGAAAACCACGTACGCGCCAATAGCTATTGGGGGAAGGTTCCGCACCACGCGCCCTGCCCCGCAAGCCGCCAAGCGCAGCGATATGCTCATAGCCGATCCGCCACGGCGCCAACGCTCCTGGAAGGCTTTCGCCGTTGAACTGCGGATTGGTGCGCGAACGCGGCATCGAGCGCACATCGACGACGAAATCGACACGAGACTGCAGAAGCAGTTCGCCGAACTCGACGACCGTGCGCGTGGAATGGCCTATGGTGAAGAAGCTGTTCGTTTCGATTCCAATCTGGGGGCGCAGGGCGACCGGCCACCTCGGTGCGGATCGTAGCCGGTTTATCCTACAGATCAAAAAGTCCTTCCATCGGGAAGCGATTCACTGGAACCGAATTCGAGCGCGACGGTTGAGTGATGGATCCTCGCCGTTCGACCGCGCCAACCAGGTGCGAAACGGCGTCATGGTTCCGTGAGAATCCCTATTACCCTGGTCGAGCTTCATGGCGGATAGATTCAAAGTCGGCGATCACGTGAGCTGGAATTCGGAAGCCGGGCGCGTCAGCGGCACGATCGTCCGTGTCCACACACGCGATTTCCAGGTCCACAGCTACACACACCATGCGAGTGAGGAAGCGCCGCAATACGAAATCAAAAGCGGCAAGACCGAGCACATCGCCTTTCACAAGGGTTCGGCGCTCACCAAACTTCACGATTGACGCTCCCGCCAGGGCGCGATCGATGCCAGAAAGATAGCCGATACCTATGACTTCCCAGCCGCCCTCACCCGAACCGCTCCGCGCAAAGCTCAGCGATGCAGATGATCGCATCCGTCTCGATAACTGGATGCCGCCACAGCAAGGAATTTTCCCACGCATACGGATCGGGCGAAAGTGGATCAATACATTATGGGCAATCCCAATCGGAGCGGCGGTGCTGCTATGCCTGATCGCGCTCGCGCAAAGCCTTCGCGAGCTTCCCGAGGTTAAGGCCTTCATCCACAACCACCCCGGCATCGCGCAATCGGCACCATTGGTGGACTCCGGTTTCCCCTGGTGGCTGCAGCTACAGCACTTCCTGAACATGTTCTTCATGCTGTTCATCATGCGGTCCGGCCTGCAAATCCTGGCCGACCATCCACGACTGTATTGGGGGCGAGACTGCACGCCGGGAACCGATTGGTTTCGTTTCCAGGTGCCGGTGCCGAAGGACCGTATCTGGACCGCGAAGGATGATTCCGTCACGCTGCCGACATGGCTTGGTATTCCGGGGC
>NZ_RZRQ01000589.1:0-2118 GCF_003997785.1 Mesorhizobium sp. M7D.F.Ca.US.004.01.2.1
CCGCAGCCGCCGGATCGACCGCCCCGCCACCCAGCAGGCTGCCGAGGATCGCCGCACCGCCGACACCGCCAATGGCTCCACCCAGGATTTTGGGAAGCTGACCCATCGCCGCCGTCTTGAGCGCCGCACCGACCGCCTGACCACCGATGATACCCGTAATCACCTGTATTATGATCGGAAGAAGCGTGTTCATGTCCATATGATTAGTCCCTCCATAGCTGCCAGCCTCCCGGGCCGACAGCATCATGAGACGCCGAATTGGACGAAAGTCAAATGCAGGAACGCTTAAATAAAAGGGGCGGCCCTAAAACCGCCCCTGCTTGCTAAAAAAGCTGTGACTTTCGTTATTCTGCGGCGATCGCGTGCTTGGGCTGAACGGCGGCAGAATAGTCATTCATAAGGTTTTTGGCGATTTCACCGACCTCGAATCGGTAAGGTCCGATCTCCGAAACCGGCGTTACTTCCGCTGCCGTCCCGGTCAGGAAGCATTGCTCGAAGCCCTCGAGTTCTTCCGGCAGGATGGCGCGTTCGATCACCTCCAGGCCGCGATCCTTGGCCAAGCCAATGACCGTGCGGCGGGTGATGCCGTCAAGGAAGCAATCGGGCTTGGGCGTGTGGATCTTGCCGTCCTTGACGAAGAAAATGTTGGCGCCGGTCGCTTCGGCGACCTGGCCACGCCAGTCGAGCATCATGGCGTCGGCATAGCCCTTGGCCTCGGCGGCATGCTTGGACATGGTGCAGATCATGTAGAGGCCGGCGGCCTTCGACTTGGAAGGTGCGGTGCGCGGGTCTGGCCGGCGCCATTCCGCCACATCGAGGCGGATACCTTTCAGCTTCTGTGCGGGATCGAAATAGCTCGGCCATTGCCAGATGGCGATGGCGCAGTTGATGCGGTTGTTCTGCGCCGAAACGCCCATCTGTTCACTGCCGCGCCAGGCGATCGGCCGGACATAGGCATCCTGGAAACCCTGCTTCTTCAGAAGCGTGGTGGAGGCGTCGTTGAGCTCCGCCACCGAATAGGGAACCTTGAAGCCGAGCAGGCGCGCCGATTCATGCAGGCGCTCGGTGTGTTCATTGAGCTTGAAGATCTCGCCGCCATAGGCGCGCTCGCCCTCGAAGACGGCGCTGGCGTAATGCAGGCCATGGGTCAGCACATGGATCTTGGCGTCACCCCATTGGACGAATTCGCCGTTCATCCAGATGAAACCATCCAGTTGGTCGAAGGGAACGGATGCCATGGTAACCTCCCGCGGGCGGCAGCCCGCATAGTGTTGTATCGTTGGTGTTTCGTGTCGGCCGCCCAAAGCGGCTTTTATGCTGGAGCGTAGGCGGATAATTGCGCTCTGGCAAACTCAGGAAGTTCCGGAAAAACCGGCTTCCCTTGCCTTTTCGTTCGCAATCCGTCCAAAAGCTTGTCAAAAATTACCATTGCAGGGAAATTACGTCAATAGTACTGACATAATCTCTCTTTCCTACGGAGAAATGATGACGGATCGAAGCCACGCAGCCGGAAAACCGATCAGGACCGCGATCACCGACGAGGACGGCATCGACTTCGCCATCATCGAGCTGCTCTTCTTCGCCTATCGTGACTTCACCTCCGATCCGGACCAGATTCTGGCCGATTACGGTTTCGGCCGGGCTCACCACCGGGTGCTGCATTTCGTCAACCGCAGGCCCGGCCTGACGGTCGCCGAACTGCTCGACGTGCTGAAGATTACCAAGCAGAGCCTGGCCCGCGTGCTCAAGCAATTGATCGACACCGACCATGTCGTGCAATTGCAAGGGCCGCGCGACCGCCGCCAGCGCGAGCTTTATCCGACGGCCAAGGGCCGTGCGCTGGCGCTGGCGCTAGCGCGGCCACAGTCGCGCCGCATCCATGCTGCATTGGGAGATTCCGGAATAACCGAACGGATCCTGGTGGAACGGTTCCTCGAAGCGATGGTCAATCCGGAACTGAGGGCGCAGATCGACGTTGGATCCGCAAAGATGTCAGGGAAAAGCCATGGAGAGCACTGAACGGGTCGATCATGCGGCCGCACCGGACGACGACGCGCCACATCTGCTTGTGGTCGACGACGACACCCGCATCCGCAATCTTCTCAAGCAGTATCTGAC
>NZ_RZRQ01000058.1:0-23505 GCF_003997785.1 Mesorhizobium sp. M7D.F.Ca.US.004.01.2.1
GGGCTCGTTTGCGACGAAGTCGATGCCGTCGGCGGCCGGATCGGGAGCGCTCAGATTGAGCGTCGGCGGCGCCACCTGATCCCTGAGCGCCAGGATCGCGAAGATGGCTCCAAGCCCGCCGGCCGCGCCCAGCAGGTGTCCGGTCGCCGATTTCGTTGCGCTGACGGCTATCGCGAAATCGCGACCGAATAGGCTCTTGATCGCTTCGATCTCGCCCAGGTCGCCGACTGGCGTGGAGGTCGCATGCGCGTTGAGATGACGAACCTCGTGCGGCGAAATCCCCGCTTGCGCAATCGCGATCTCCATGGCCCGGCGCGCACCGCCGCCGTCCTCAGGCCCAGAGGTGACGTGATGAGCATCCGCCGTCGTGCCGTAGCCGACGAGTTCGGCGAGCGGTTTTGCGCCGCGCGCCAGCGCGTGGCTCAACGCCTCGATGACCAGCACGCCGGCTCCTTCGCCCATGACGAAGCCGTCCCTCGATACGTCGAAGGGACGCGAGGCTTGCGCCGGCGCCCAATTGAAGCCGGTTGAAAGAGAGCGTGCGGCAGCAAACCCACCGAGACTGACGATGTTCATGCATGCTTCCGTGCCGCCGCACACGGCAATATCAGCTTCGTTCGCGCGGATGAGACGGGCCGCGTCGCCGATCGCCTGGATGCCGGCCGCGCACGCCGTCACCGGTGCGCCCAACGGACCTTTGAAGCCATGACGGATTGAGATCTGGCCCGCTGCGAGGTTCACCAGGAAGGATGGCACCGTAAAGGGCGACAGGCGGCGGGCGCCACGCAGGTCGACCGTGCGCACCGCCTCGGTGATGGCGGGGAAGCCGCCGACCCCTGAAGCGATGATCGTTGCTGTGCGCAGGCGATCCGTTTCCGAGGCAGGCTTCCATTTCGCCTGCGCAAGCGCCTCTTCCGCCGCGGCCAGCGCAAAGAGAATGAACCGATCTACCTTGCGCTGATCCTTCACGGACAGGACGCCGTCAGGATCGAAGCCAGCGTCGGGGTCTTCTTTCAAGGAGGGAACCACGCCGCCAATCTTTGCCGGCAGGTCTCCCACCACATCGTCCGGAAGCCTACGGACGCCCGAACGACCGGCCAGCAGGCGCGACCATGACGCTTCGACATTGGCAGCAAGGGGCGTGACCGCCCCCATGCCTGTAACAACAATCCGTCGCATCTATTCTCCTATCACTTGGGTGCGCCGACAGCACTGCCCACGCCGTTCAAGCGGCGACTGCTTCGCGAACCTGATCGGACGCCGCATCCAGAAAAGCCTGCGCAAGGTCGGGGTCGTTGACGACCCGTGAGAGCAGCACCGCCCCGACCATTGTCGACAGAATGGCCATGGCCTTGCCGCCGGTCTCCTCGCCGTCGGCCTTGCCAACCCAACTAGCGAGCATCTCAAGGTATTCCTTGATCCCGGCTTCGAATGACGCCTTCACCTCGGCGCCCTGCCTGGCAGCATCCGAGCCGAGCGCAACGACCGGGCAGCCGTCCATCCTTTCTCCGCGATGGTCCATGCTGAGATAGAATGAGATCACCGCCTCGAGTGGATTCTCAGGGTTTGCCGCAGTTGCGTCCGACCATCTGTGGGTGGCGCTCTCCATCGCCCGCCTGGACGCCTGCGCCGCCAGGTCCTCCTTTGACGCGAATTGCTTGTAAAAGGCGCCCTGGGTCAGCCCCGCGCCCTTCATCAAATCCTTGAGGCCGATGCCGTCAAAGCCGCGCTCCCGAAAAAGGCGGCTTGCCACATTGATCACGGTTTCGCGGTTTTCTGCGGCTTGAATTCGGCTCACGCGCATCGTCGATCTCCTTTTTGATTGCGTTCGTAATCTATAATCGATATAGAAATCGAACGCAATCTAATTTGAGATGAGGCGACGAGCGTGAAAAAGAGAACCGTTATCGTATTGGGATCGACCCTGACGGCGATGTCATGGGTGGCGGCATTCGCCACGTTTGCTACTCCCGCGCAGGAAGCTCCTTTGGTGACCGACCCAAGGCAGGAGGCACCATTCGTCAGACTTGTGTCGGCAGCGCCGGTCACCGAATCAGAACGTGGCTTCACCGGCGTCATCGGGGCGAGGGTGCAGAGCAATCTGGGCTTTCGGGTTCCCGGCAAGATCGTGGAACGGTTGGTGGACGTTGGTCAGCAGGTCAAAGCCGGTCAGCCGCTGATGCGGATTGATGATACCGATCTGCGCCTTGCGCTTTCGGCGAAGCGCAATGCCGTTGCGGCAGCGCGGGCAACAGTCGCTCAGACACAGCCGGATGAACGGCGATACGCCAGTTTGCTTGGCAGTGGGTGGGTTACACCGCAGCGCTACGAGCAGGCGAAGGCTGCGATGGATACAGCCCAGGCGCAACTTGCCGCCGCTGAAGCCGACGCACGGGTCGCCGAGAACGAGGCGGCCTATGCAGTCCTGTTGGCGGACGCGGATGGAACGGTGGTCGAAACGCTTAGCGAGCCGGGGCAGGTCGTCGCAGCCGGCCAGCCAGTGATCCGGACCGCCAAGGCAGGCCCGCGCGAAGCGGTTGTCGCCCTTCCCGAAACGATCCGGCCGGCGATCGGCTCGGCGGCTGAGGCGAGCGTGTATGGTGGCGATGAGCGTCGTTATACAGCGCATCTGCGGCAGCTGTCGGACTCCGCCGATGCCCAGACCCGCACGTATGAGGCGCGCTATGTGCTCGACGGCGAAGCTGCCGCTGCACCACTTGGCGCGACGGTTACCGTTCGGCTCGCAAGCCAGGCGCAACAGCCAGAAGTCCAGGTGCCACTGGGAGCCGTGCTCGATGACGGCCGCAAGACTGGCGTTTGGGTGTTGGACAGCGCCACCTCAACCGTACACTTTCAGCCCGTGCAACTCGTTCGTGTAACCAGCGAAACCGCTGTGATCTCCGGATTGAACTCGAACGTTCCCATTGTGTCGCTCGGCGCCCACCTCCTGCAGGAGGGCGCTCGCGTCCGGACCGAGTCCGAAAGCGGGAGCAACTGATGAGCTTTAATCTTTCCGCGATCGCCGTTCGCGAACGCGCCGTCACCCTATTCTTCATCCTCTTGCTGGTGGCTGCCGGAGCCTACGCCTTCCTTATGCTCGGCCGGGCCGAGGACCCTAGCTTCACCATCAAGACCATGACGGTTACGACGGCATGGCCGGGCGCGACGGCGCGCGAGATGCAGGATCTCGTCGCCGAACCGTTGGAGAAGCGGCTTCAGGAGCTGACCTGGTACGACAGGGTGGAGACGACCACACGGCCAGGTTATGTGTATATGACGGTCACGCTGAAGGACAGCACACCGTCATCCGCCGTGCAGGAGGAGTTCTACCAGGCTCGCAAGAAACTCGGTGATGAAGCCCGCAACCTGCCGCCCGGCGTCTTCGGCCCCTTCGTGAACGACGAATATTCGGATGTGAGCTTCGCCCTTTATGCGCTGAAGGCCAAAGGCATGCCGATGCGGGAGCTGGCGAGGCAGGCCGAGGTGATCCGCCAGGACCTCCTGCACGTGCCCGGCGTCAAGAAGATCAACATCCTTGGTGAACGTCCCGAACAGATATTCGTCGAGTTTTCCTACGCCAAACTGGCAAACCTCGGCGTGTCGGCACAGGACATCGTCGGTGCCTTGCAGCGGCAGAACACCGTCACGCCAGCAGGTTCGATCGACACCCTAGGGCCGCGCCTCTTCATTCGGGTCGACGGCGCCTATGACAGCGTTCAGGCGATCGCCGACACCCCGATTGTCGCTGGGGGGCGGACGCTGAAGCTATCCGACATCGCCGAGGTCAGCCGCGGCTATGAGGACCCTCCCACATACCTCATCCGACGCCAGGGCGAGCCCACCATCATGCTCGCGGCCGTTATGCAGGAGGGCTGGGATGGTCGCGCGCTCGGCAAGGCCCTGGAGGACAGGACTGCCGCGATCACACAGACACTGCCGCTCGGCATGACGCTCGACAAGGTGTCCGACCAGGCTGTCAACATCACCTCGGCGGTCGACGAATTCATGTTGAAGTTCGCGATGGCGCTCGGCGTCGTGCTGCTGATCAGTCTGCTTAGCATGGGCTGGCGCGTCGGGATCGTCGTGGCGGCTGCCGTCCCTCTGACGCTCGCCGTGGTCTTCCTCATCATGCTGGAAACCGGCCGGTTCTTCGATCGCATCACGCTCGGCGCCCTCATCCTGGCGCTTGGTCTTCTCGTGGACGACGCCATTATTGCTATCGAGGTGATGGTGGTGAAGATGGAAGAGGGGATGGACCGCATTAAGGCGGCGGCCTATGCATGGAGCCACACTGCGGCGCCGATGCTATCGGGAACTCTGGTGACGATCGCCGGCTTTGTGCCGGTGGGTTTTGCGCGCTCGACGGCTGGCGAATACGCCGGCAACATCTTCTGGGTCGTGGGGTTCGCCCTCATCGTCTCCTGGATCGTCGCGGTGGTCTTTACGCCCTATCTCGGTGTCAAGATGCTGCCCGCGATCAAACCGGTCGAAGGCGGTCACCACGCTATTTACGACACGCGTAACTATCGACGTTTGCGGCGGGTCATCACGTTTGCTGTGCGCCATAAGTTCGTAACCTGCGGTATCGTTGGCATAGCCTTCGCGCTTTCCGTCGTCGGTATGGCCGGCATCAAACAGCAGTTCTTCCCGACATCCGACCGCCCTGAAGTGTTGGTGGAGGTTCGCCTGCCGGAAGGTGGTAGCATCGAGACAACGACCGCTGCGGTCGAAAAGCTCGAAAATTGGCTGGACAGCCAGCCCGAGGCCAAGATTGTCACGAGCTACGTCGGCCAGGGCGCTCCGCGCTTCTTCTTTGCGATGGCTCCGGAACTGCCTGATCCTGCTTTCGCCAAGATCGTCGTGCTGACCCCCGACGCGGAGGCGCGTGAGGCGTTGAAGCACCGGCTCCGAGAGGCAGTGGCGCAAGGGCTTGCGCCCGAGGCGAATGTCCGCGTTACGCAGCTCGTGTTCGGCCCCTACACGCCGTTCCCCGTCGAGTTCCGGGTCATGGGCCCCGATGCGACGCAGCTCTACAGCATTTCCGAAAAGGCTCTCGACATCATGCGGAGCGTCCCGGATGTGCGGCAGGCCAACCGCGACTGGGGCAACCGCACGCCCGTGCTTCGCTTTGTCCCCGATCAGGATCGACTGAACCTCATCGGCCTCTCGCCGGCGGAGGTGGCTCAGCAACTGCAATTCCTTCTCACCGGCATCCCCGTTACGCAGGTTCGCGAGGACATCCGCAACGTCCCCATCGTGGCACGCAGCGCCGGCGGCGAGCGGCTGGATCCGGCGCGTCTGGCGGATTTCTCGCTGATAAGCCGGGACGGCCGCTCGATTCCGCTCGACCAGATCGGGCATTCGGAAATCCGTCAGGAGGAGCCAATCCTGAAGCGCCGTGACCGCACGCCCGTTGTCACGATCCGCGCGGACATCAATGAAGCTACCCAGCCTCCGGAGGTCTCCAAGCAGATCATGCAGGCCCTTCAGCCGCTGATTGCGTCTCTTCCGGTCGGCTATCGCATCGAAATGGGCGGATCGATCGAAGAGGCGGAAAAGGCCAACACCGCGCTGGCTAAAGTCTTCCCGGCCATGATAGCCGCCATGTTGATCGTCATCATGCTCCAGGTGCGATCTTTCTCCACGATGTTCATGGTCATGCTGACAGCACCGCTTGGCCTTGTCGGAGTCGTGCCGATGCTGCTCACCTTCCACCAGCCCTTCGGCTTCAACGCCATTCTGGGTATGATAGGACTGGCTGGCATCCTGATGCGCAACACGCTAATCCTGACCGAACAGATCAAGGAGAACCGCGCAGCCGGCATTGACGACTATCACGCCGTCATCGAGGCCACGGTGCAACGCACACGGCCCGTCATTTTGACAGCACTTGCCGCCGTGCTCGCCTTTATTCCCCTCACGCACTCCGTCTTCTGGGGCTCAATGGCCTATACGCTGATCGGCGGAACGGCGGCCGGCACGGTGTTGATCCTGCTCTTCCTGCCCGCGCTCTACACCGCGTGGTTCCGGATCAAGCCGACTGCGGATGAGGTCCCGACGGCGGATGAAATCCATGAGGTTTCGACGGAGGAACTGGAAATGCGACCAGTCATGGCTGCTGAGTAGGGCACCGTTGCCGAGCCTCGTTTGTCTGCACGGGGCGCTGGCGGGTTCGTGTGTCGATGCTAGTGAGAGCAATCAGTATGGCCAACGGTAGCGGATGCCCACGTAACCGATTGATCTTATTGACAAAATGGTAGCGGGAGAGGGACTTGAACCCCCGACCCCAGGATTATGATTCCCGTGCTCTAACCAACTGAGCTACCCCGCCAGGGCGGCGAAAGGCCCGAAATCCGCCTCAAATCGAAAGGCACGTCGGGGGCGTTCGCCAAGGTCGCGCGGATATAAGGTTGGGAGGGTGAGCCTGTCAAGCTTCGAAGCAGCCGGCTTGCCGGCTTATCGTCATTATCGAAAAGCTTTGCCGCGCAGACATTTGGTTGCTGCCGCCGGGGTTGAGTTCGACGGGGCACGTCGCTATGTCTCGGCCACGAGTTTTTAGAGTTTGAAACAGATGAAGCCGCGCATTGCAGTCCTCGGTTGCGGATACTGGGGCAGCAACCACATCCGCACCCTCAAGGCGCTCGGCGCGCTGCACGCGGTCTCCGACACCAACCGGGCCCGTGCCGAAGGCTTCGCCAGCGAACAGGACTGCCTGGCGATCGAGCCGGACCAGTTGTTCGTCCGTGACGATATCGACGCCATCGTCATGGCGCTGCCGCCGCAATTCCATGCCGACCTTGCCGTGCGTGCCGTCGAGGCCGGCAAGGACGTGCTGGTGGAAAAGCCGATCGCGCTGACGGTGGCGGATGCCGAGCGTGCGGTGCAGGCGGCCAAGGACAATGGCCGGGTCTTCATGGTCGGCCATGTCCTGCGCTTCCACCCCGCCTTCGAGACGCTGAAAGGGCTGATCGACAAGGGCGAACTCGGCGAAGTCCGCTACATCCACTCGCACCGGCTCGGCCTCGGCAAGTTCCACACCGAGAACGATGCTCTGTGGGACCTGGCGCCGCACGATCTGTCGATGATCCTGGCGATCACCGGCACAGAGCCGATCGAGGTTCGCGGCGAGGGGGCCGCCCTGCTCGACAATCTCAGCGACTTCGCGCATCTGCACATGCGCTTTCCCAACGGCCTGCGCAGCCATCTCTTCACCTCGCGTCTCAATCCCTATCGCGAGCGGCGGCTGACGGTGGTCGGCACCAAGGCGATGGCGGTGTTCGACGACGTCGAGCCATGGGAACGCAAGCTTGCCGTCTACCGCCATGCGGTGTGGCAGGACAGCGGCCAATGGGCCTTCACCACCAATGAGCCGTCCTATGTCGCGGTTGCCCAGGGCATGCCGCTGACGCGCGAGCTGGAGCATTTCATCCAGTGCATCGAGACGCGTGCCGAGCCGCGCACCAGCGGCGAGGAAGCCATCAGGGTGCTGCGCATCCTGACCGCGGGCACGGTCACGCACACCAAATCCTGAGACCGTTTGGAAATTCCACTCCGGCGGCCATCTAGTGGCGTTTTCTGCGCTTCCCAGTTCTACTGCGTCGACGCAGTAGAACTGTGCTCACGGACCCAAATGTCCGCTCATGACTCGCCAGAGCGAATTTCGAAACGGTCTCCGAGAGGACGGAGCCCCTACTCCGCGGGAATCTGCGTCGGCCTGGCGGCCAGCCGGGTCAGCATGGCCTCGGCCTCGGCGCCACGCTCCGAACGCTCGATGAAGCCGCCGCCGAACACGCGGGCCTCGTTGCCGTCATCGGAATAGAGCACGCAGGCTTGCCCGGGCGCGATGCCGGACTCGCCGTCGACCAGTTCCACCCATGTGGCGCCTTTGCCGTGATGCAGCACGGCCGGGCGCGGCGGTCGCGTCGAGCGAACCTTGGCGAACAGTTCCAGGCCGCCAGCGGGGACATCTGTGAGCGGTCCGTCGCCCAGCCAGTTCATATTGCGCAGATAGATCTTGTGCGTCTCCAGCGCCTCGCGCGGGCCGACCACGACACGGGCGCGGTCGGCATCGAGATGGACGACGTAGAGCGGCTCGCCGGAAGCTATGCCGATGCCACGGCGCTGGCCGATCGTGTAGCGCAGGATGCCCTCATGGCGGCCGAGCACGCGGCCGTCGATGTGGACGATGTCGCCCGGATTGGCGGCAGTCGGCTTCAGCTTGGCGATGATGTCGGAATATTTGCCCTGCGGCACGAAGCAGATGTCCTGGCTGTCCTGCTTGGCGGCAACCGTCAACCCCATCTCCTCGGCAATGGCGCGAACCTGTGGCTTCGACAGGCCGCCAAGCGGAAAGCGCAGATAATCGATCTGTGCCTGCGTGGTGGCGAACAGGAAATAACTCTGGTCACGGTCGGCGTCGACTGGCCGGTAGAGCGCGCGGTGGGCGCCATTGGCACCGGAGCGGATGTAATGGCCGGTGGCCAGGGCGTCGGCGCCAAGCTCCTTGGCGGTGGCCAGGAGGTCGGCGAACTTCACCGTCTGATTGCAGGAAACGCATGGGATCGGCGTCTCGCCGGCGACGTAGCTCTCGGCGAAGGGATCGATCACCGCCTTGCGGAAGCGCTCCTCGTAGTCGAGCACATAATGCGGGATGCCGAGCGTCTCGGAGACACGGCGGGCATCGTCGATGTCCTGCCCGGCGCAGCATGAGCCGGCCCGGTGCGTCGCCGCGCCATGGTCGTAGAGCTGCAAGGTGACGCCGACGACATCATAGCCCTCGCGCTTCAGCAGGCCGGCGACGACCGATGAATCGACACCGCCCGACATGGCGACGACGATACGGGTGTTTTCGGGACGTCCGGGAAGATCGAGGCTGTTCATGGTTCTTTCGTTCTGCACGGCGTCTGAATGCCAATGACGCGAATATAGGTCAAGCTTTGCGGCTACGCCAGCTTGCAGGGCGGACCGACAGGCGGCGACCGGTTCCGGTGAACGGGTGGATTTTTCGCGCACTGCCGCCGCTTCCAGGCGGATGTTTCAAATGCCAGCGAAAAGACTAACGCGGCGTTCATGATCCTTACCTAGTCATTAGGGTCTGCTTAGGCAATTTTTAAAGCTGTGGCGGTAACGTGGCGGGGATTGGGTCTTTGAGTTTTTTGTAGAGAGTACGATGACCGATCTGGTTAGACCGAGAGTCAAATATGTTATCGGGCCTGACGGCAGCCCACTTACGATTGCCGATCTGCCGCCGACGAATACACGTCGCTGGGTTATCCGGCGCAAGGCGGAAGTGGTTGCGGCCGTGCGCGGCGGGCTTTTGAGCCTGGACGAGGCTTGCCAACGCTACAAGCTCACCACCGAGGAATTCCTGTCCTGGCAGGCGTCGATCGACGAATATGGCCTTGCCGGGCTGCGCACGACACGCATCCAGCAATACCGGCACTAGCAAGATTTGCTTCTGGAACGGCGGTCGTGAATCGAGGGGCGGCGCAACCGTCCTTTTTTCGCTCGCGGGCCGGTGAGCGCGGCCCCCTCGATCGCCACAACGCAAGCTCGCTCGCAGACCCGCGGGGGTGAGCCATGGGTCGTCCCTCCTTCGGGGTTCCACAGGGCGAGGAGAAGATCGCGCTTCCCCGATCAGGTATGAAAGAAATCTATTCCACAAATGAGCCGAGGAAGTCGTTGACCAAATCCTCGTTCGTCTTCGAAAAAAGACTTTCGATGGTTAGGTCCATCTCTTTCTGGGCAATAATCGCGTCGATATGTGCGGTTGGGAGCGGATTGCTGAATCGGCAACTTAGCGCGTGTTGTGTCCTTTGAACCAGGTAGCAGCTCACGAGTTCGGATTTTTCGTCACCAAATTGCAGGTAAAAGTGATCCGGACTGCCTGAAAAGCTGCCGATATACAGCGCCGCTCCGCCCTCAGACAGGTCCAGCATACGGAAATTGGCGCTCAGTACCTCTCGCAGGCCATGTGACGGGAAGATGAGTCGAACAAGGAAGTTGACGTCTCTTCGAACCCATCTGCGTTTTTCCTCGGTACTCCCGGAATATACCACACGCTTTGTCCCAAAACTTAAGATTCCAAGTATTTCTTGTTAACTACTTCGGTAACATGGGTTAAAAGGCTTAAAGATCGATAGGAGGTTCCGTTCGAATTGGTTCTACCCATATGGATTCTCGAGCGCGCACCCGTTTCTCAACGTCGCCGATCTCGCATATAACCGGGCAGAGGCGAGACGATCCAGCGCGCCGCGCTAGGTTCGTCCGCGCCCGCGCGCTGGAAATAAGGGCGCGACAAGCCGCGCCTTCGTTTTCGAAACGAGTCTTTTGGCGCTCAAACCGTCAGCGCAACCTTGCCGATCGGCTTGGTGGCGAGGAAGGCGTGAGCAGCCCCCGCCTGGTCGAGCGGGAAGCTTTTCGCCACATGGACGGCGAGCTTTTTCGCATCGATCAACTGAGCCAGTTCCTGCAGGCCCTTCCTGTCGGGCACGACGGACATGCGCTCGACCTGGATGCCCTGCGCACTGGCCTGCGCCCTGGTGGCGTCGCTGACATTGAGCAAGGACACCAGCACGCCACCGCGCTTGAGCACCTTCAGTGAGCGTTCGGCATGCTCGCCGCCCAGTGGCTCCAGCACCAGATCGATGTCGCGAACCTGGTCGGTGAAATCGCCCTTGGTGTAGTCGATGACCTCATCGGCGCCGAGTTTGCGGACGAAATCGAGCTTTTGCGGGCTGGCGGTGGCGATAACATAGGCGCCGCGCGCCTTGGCGATCTGCACCGCCAGATGGCCGACGCCGCCGGCCCCCGCATGGACCAATACGCGCTGGCCCGATTTCAGCCCGCCATGGCGGACGAGGCCTTGCCAGGCGGTCAGGCCGGCCAAAGGCAAGGCGCCTGCCTGGAGGTGGTCGGCGCCCTTCGGTTTCAGTGCGATTTCATCGGCCGGCACAGCCGCCAGTTCGGCATAGCCGCCGCCTGCTTGGGAAAGCGCGGCATGCCGAACACCTCGTCGCCGATCTTGAAGCCGGTGACGCCAGCGCCGAGCGCCTCGATTGTTCCCGGGATATCCCAGCCCAGGATGAAGGGCGGCTCGCCGAGCAGCTGATAGTGGCCGGCGCGAACGGAGCCATCGACCGGATTGATGCCGGCGGCTTTGACGCGGACCAGCACCTCGCCGGCCTTTGGTGTGGGGTCGGGCTGATTGGCAATGACAAGGACGTCGGGTCCGCCGACGGAGTTCTGGATAACGGCACGCATTGAGATATCTCCTGCTTGGTTGCTGCCACTATCATTTGGATAGTAATAGTCCCTTGTCCAGTATGTACCTTTCTGATATATACGCACCTCATGGATAGTGAGAACGACTGCGGTTTCGGCTATGACGCGTTCCGGCGAACGTGTCCTTCGCACACCGTGCTGGAGATGCTGGCCAGCAAATGGGTCTATCTGGTGGTTTGCGCGCTGCGCAAAGGCCGGCTGCGCAATGGCGAGCTTGCCCGCAAGCTCGAAGGCATTACGCCGAAGATGCTGACGCAGACGCTGCGCGTGCTTGAGCGTGACGGACTGGTGCGGCGCGATATCTTCCCGGTCATCCCGCCGCGTGTCGAATATGAGTTGACCGAACTCGGCCAGAACCTGGCGGGGCTCCTTACCGAGATCAGATCATGGGCGGAGCAGCATGCACCGGACATCAAGGACGCCCGTGCGAGGGCAATTGCCGATGGTGAAGGGGATTGGGCCGCCTAATGTATGTCGCCCAAAAGTGACCTCGGTTTTGGGAAAACGACATGCATAAAAACTTAGGGCGGCTCTCAGTTTTCTTGGCGGCCTTCCACCAGGGCCGGCCGAGATCATGCACTTGCCAGATGGCAAGCGCCAATGTCGTGGACAGGCCGGTTTCAGCCGATCATGGCGCTGCGGCCGCCGATTTCGGCTTCGCGGATCTTGGTGTCACGCGATTCCAGCATTTCCGCCTTGGAAAGCTCCGCTTCAGCTTCGCCGAGTAATGATTCGGCAGTGCTTCGCTGCTGCGCGAGGTCGCTTTGCGAATTTCTGAGGTTGTCGCGGCGCAAACGCGCCGCCTTGGCGAAGGTCGGATAGGCGAAATGGTTGATGTCGGTGATGCCGGCCTTCTTTTCTTCAGCGGTGATCTGAAGCTCCAGCTCGACGGCCATGCGTTCGAACTCGGCGATCATCATGTCGAGCTGCAGCAGCTGCCGCCGCTTCTCATTCACCTGAAACTGTTTCAGCCGAACGAGGTTTTCACGTGACTTCATGATTCGTACTCCCGGAAACGCACACCCGCACTTATCGTCCAAACCACCTGGAAGAGCCCAGGCCGCACCCGTGTCCACCGGCTTTCCCCGAACTATGGGAAACAAAACCCTAAAGTTTTTTGCCAGCGGTAACCATTCGTTTACGGGCATTGTTAATCATACGGGTCAGGACTTAAGGCCGGGTAAAAATTCCGGCCGCCGATGCGGAAGCGACGTCGATGAGTCTCTGGAGTCACTTAGTCCAGATTATTGATGTGTTGCATTAGGATTTGGTTCTGAGATTCGTTATTAGATTCAAGAGGGTGTAGAAAGAGGTTAAAAAATCTGGTACCGTCATGGGCGGGAAATTAGGTTTTGTTAACCATTTGATGGCAGCCTCTGCACAAGGCAACCACTGCTCCGGGTCCGGACGGGTCGTGAAATGGTCCGGCAGCAGAAAAGGGGAATGAAATGCGTGTTCTGCTGATAGAAGATGACAGTGCAACCGCACAAAGCATCGAGCTGATGCTGAAATCGGAAAGTTTCAACGTCTACACGACCGATCTCGGTGAAGAGGGCGTCGATCTAGGCAAGCTCTACGATTACGACATCATCCTTCTCGATCTCAACCTGCCTGATATGTCGGGCTACGAGGTCTTGAGAACGCTTCGCCTTTCCAAGGTAAAGACGCCAATCCTTATCCTCTCCGGCATGGCCGGCATCGAGGACAAGGTGCGTGGCCTCGGCTTCGGCGCTGACGACTACATGACCAAGCCGTTCCACAAGGATGAGCTGGTTGCCCGCATTCACGCCATCGTGCGGCGCTCCAAGGGGCACGCCCAGTCGGTCATCACCACCGGCGACCTGGTGGTCAACCTCGATGCTAAGACCGTCGAAGTCGGCGGCCAGCGCGTGCACCTGACCGGCAAGGAATACCAGATGCTGGAGCTGCTCTCGCTGCGCAAGGGCACGACGCTGACCAAGGAAATGTTCCTCAACCATCTTTATGGCGGCATGGACGAGCCTGAGCTCAAGATCATCGACGTCTTCATCTGCAAGCTGCGCAAGAAGCTCGACGCGGCATCTGGCGGCCAGAATTACATCGAGACGGTCTGGGGTCGCGGCTATGTGCTGCGCGAACCGGAAGACATCCGCGTCAGCGCCTGATCGACGGGCATCGTTCGGACTTTCTTCAATAAAAAACCCGGCTCTGGCCGGGTTTTTTGCGTGATGGGCTGGTAATTATCTCTTTTTACGCAATTCCTGACAGCAGGCGCGTCACGCGCTTTTCCTGGAATTGCTCGACACCACCGAATCAGGTGCGATCTTCAAGGTGCGAAAACGCTCGAGCAGTTGCGGCCTGTTGAATGGCTTCAAGAGGTAGCCCTGGGCGCCGGCGCGCTTGGCCCGCATGATCGAAGCGATATCGAGCTCGACCAGTGAAATCAGGATCTGCGGCCTTATCGGGCTCTCCATGGCGCGCACGCGACGGATGAGATCGACCGCCGGCACATCAGGCAAGGCGCCATCGACGACGATGATGTCGGGCATGTCGGCGGCGCACATCTCCAGCGCATCAAGTCCGCTGGCTGCCTCGATGACAATCATTTCGGAGCCGCCCAGGATGCGTTTTGCAACCTTCCTGATGACACTTGAATCGTCGACGAACATGCAGCGTTTCATTTCCGGGTCCTCTTTGCCGTCTGGCAATCCGGTAGCGTCGGGGGTATCCAGACGCACCATAGGCCAATCTGGTAAAGAAGCCGAAAAGGCGTTAGGTAAAATTTTTACAAAGACTGCGGCTGTTCGCTTTTATTCGCGAATGCTTCAACGCTGCCCAAGGCGATCAAACGCATTTCATGTCGATGGGCCGGAATTACAGATTTCGATGGAAAAATACTTCGGCTTCCCGGCTGCGCTATCAGGCAGCCGAAAGCACGATTTCTTCCGGCGTCGCGTGGATCGATATCGTCATGCCGGCTTCGCGCGCCAGAAGCAGCGTGTAATAGGGCTGCACGGAATGCGCGTCGATCGGCTCCTCCGGCTTGTGGCCGGAATGCAGTTCGAGGAATTTCGGCGGCACACGCAGCATCGGGCCAGCCGCCGCAAGCGCGAAACGCGGCTCGGTCTCGAGGTTTTCCAGCGTTACCGAAAGCTTGCCGCCGCGCGGAATGGCGGCGTTGGCGACGAGGATCAGGTTGAGCAGCAGCTTGACCTTGTTCTTGGGCAGCAGTGCGCGGGTCCCGTTCCAGGTCAGTTCCGGCTTTTCGTTCTTGAGGAAGGCGATTGCGACCGCTTCGGCATCGCCGGTATCGATCAGCATGCCGGCCGAGCCGGCGGCGCCGAAGGCGATGCGGGCGAACTGCAGGCGGGCCGAAGCATTGCGGGCGCTCTGACGGATCAGCTTCATGGCGTCTTCGTCAGCGCCGCCTTCATCGAGCAGCTCAAGCCCATTGTTGATCGCGCCGACCGGCGAGATGATGTCGTGGCAGACCCGGCTGCACAATAGCGCTGCCAGATCGGGTGCGGAAAGGGTGAACAGATCGGCCATCGGCGAAAATCCCTGCAAAATCTAATAACCCACGGCCGAGCGATCGATCGTCGCCTGCCCACACGAATCACGCACTCTCTCCTCGGGCTTTCTGAATACACAGCACCCGTGCGTGCAGCAACAAATCCAAAATTGTGGATGTGGCAAATGGCGTGTTCACGCAGGCCGCCGACCCACTTAAGCGACCCCAAAACAGCCTTCGAACCGCCATGTTCATGTGGGAGCTTAATGGTTGAAAAAGGATTACGGCATAGTTTGCCCGTAACAGTTACCCTTAACGGCCGGCTAAAAGAGCCGTACGGGGTGCGAGGCGTCGGCGAAGGTGCTCCCTGACGGAGATTGGAAGCATGTTTTCCCGATACTACGACCGGAGCTTTCTCCGTGTCTTCTCAATGGCGGTCACGCTCCTGGGCGTTCTCGTCTTCTCGACTTCAGCCCTGCGGGCCCAGGAATATACCGCTCAGGAGATTGTCGATTCCGGGCACAAGTTCTTCGGTGCGACATCGGGCGGGCTCGCCACGGTCGTCGAGAAGATTTTTGCTTCCTACGGCCTGCCCAACGGCTATCTGCTGGGGGAAGAGGGCTCGGGCGCGCTGATCGGCGGCCTGACCTATGGTGAAGGCACGCTCTACACCAAGAATGCCGGCGATCACAAAGTGTTCTGGCAAGGCCCGTCACTCGGCTGGGATTTTGGCGGCGAGGGGTCACGGGTGATGATGCTGGTCTACAATCTCGACGATGTGGGCAGCCTCTACAACCGCTATGGCGGCGTCGCCGGTTCGGCCTATGTGGTGGCTGGTGTCGGCTTCAACGTGCTGAAGAACAACAACGTGATTTTGGTGCCGATCCGCACCGGTGTCGGTGCCCGGCTTGGCGTCAATCTCGGCTATCTGAAGCTTACCGAGCGCGCCACCTGGAATCCGTTCTGAGCTGAAGATCTTTGGCTTATGCATGTCGTTCTCCCAAAACCGGGACCACTTTTGGGCGGCATGCATTAAACCCGTCCCGTTACGGCAAACCCTTGCCGCAACGCTGGATTTCCGCCATGTCAACGTGGCACAGTCAAAAGTGCTCGACGCGCTTTTGGTTTTTATCTTGTTGCATGTCGTTGTCCCAAAACCGGTTCCCACTTTTTGGGCGACATGCATTGGTTTGATGGTTGCCGTCCACAACGGGTAGTCACTTGGTCCAGTCGGTCCTGTTCTTCGTCCTCGGCTTTCTCTGCGCCGGTTTTCTGGCGCTTATGGTGGCTCCGGCCATATGGCGTCGCGCCGTCGCCCTGACGCGCAAACGTATCGAAGGCTCGATCCCTCTGACGCAAACCGAGATCCAGGCAGACAAGGACCGCATCCGCGCCGAGTACGCCATGTCGACGCGCCGCCTCGAAATCAGCGTCAAGGCGTTGCGCGAGAAGGCGGCCGAACAACTCGTCGAGATCAATCGCGGTCGCGAGGCCCTGAAGGGGCTGGCGGTCGAGCGCATGGACAAGAACCATGCGCTGACCGAACTCGGCGCCAAGAACGAAGCGTTGCATCAGCGCGAGGGCGAGTTGCAGCAGCTTTCGGAGCGACTCAAGGAGACCGAACGCAAGCTGGAAAAGCGCGCGCTCGAGCTGGAAAAGCTGGAGCACATGTATGACGACGCCAGTTTTTCCTCCAGCAGCCGGCAGATCGAGCTCGTGGCGCGCGAATCCGAAATGCAGAAACTCGCCAGTGACATTGCGCTGCTGCGCGGCCAGCGCAAGGAAGCGGACAGGCGCAGCCAGGAGATCGCGGCCGAAAGCAAGGCCGCGCGCGACGCCCTGAAAGCCGAGAAGAAAAGGACCGCCGAGCTCGACAAGAAGGTCGAACGGCTGCTGGCCACGCTTGCCGATCGCGAGGACAAGCTCGACCGCCGCGAAAAGGAACTGGCGCGCATGCGCGAAAAATCGAAAGCCGAAGATAGCGCACCGGCCTTGCGGCTGGTCGGCAAGGGCGGCGACGTTGCCAGGAGCGATGACCTCGACAAGGCGATCGCCAAGCTCGACAGCGACCGTGAGCGGCTCGAGGCGAGGCTGACGGCGCTGGCGCGCGAGAACAAGCGGCTGAAGGCGGATCTCACCGCGCTGGCCGCGTCCAATCCCACGGACGGCAGCTCCGCCCTGCGCGAGCAGATGAACGAACTGGCGGCGGAGGTCGTCCATCTGACGGCCAAGCTTGAGGGGCCTGGTTCGCCGATCGCCAAGGCGCTGGCGGCACCTTCGGATGCACGCTCCGGCAACCGCAGTCTTGCCGACCGCGTGCGGGATTTACAGAAGGCTGACGCAACAAGCTGAAATCAGCTCTCTTTTGCCGAAAAATGATGCAGCGCGATGGCTGAGGCGGCTGCGACGTTCAGGCTGTCGAAACCTTCCGACATGGTGATTCGCACGCCATGCAGGCGTGCGAGCAGGCTGTCCGGCAAGCCTTCACCCTCGGTACCGAGATAGAGCGCCATGCGTTCACTCCGCTGCGCATCGCGGATGTCGGTCCGCCCGCGTGGTGAGAGCGCGAATTGTTCGAAGCCGCGCCGGGCGAGCATTGCCGTGAAGCCGGCGGTGTCGGCGAACGATGCGAACGGGATCTTGAGCGCGGCGCCGACGGAAACGCGGATCGCCTTGCGGTAGAGCGGATCGCAACATGTCGCATCCAGCAGAACTGCGTCGGCGCCAAAGGCGGCGGCGTTGCGGAAGATCGAACCCATATTGTCATGGTTGGCGATGCCGACGAGCACCACGACCAGCGCCTGGGCTGGCAAGGCATCGAGAAGAGCCTCAGCCGACTGCGGCGCCCCCTTGCGTCCCATGGCCAGGATGCCACGATGCATGTGAAACCCGGCGATTGCGTCCATCACCGCGCTGGTGGCGACATAGACGGGGAGGTCGGCCGGCGCCTTGCGCAGGATCTCCTCGAGACCGGCCAGCCGATTTTCCAGGATCAGCGCCGATTCGGCGGCAAAGCGCCCTGCCGAGAGCAGCAGGTCCAACACCACCTTGCCTTCGGCGACGAAGCGGCCTTGCCGGCCGGCGAGGTCACGCTCGCGGATGTCGAGATAGGCAGCGACGCGCGGATCTTGCGGGTCGTCGATGCGAATGGGATCCATGCATTCCTCGCGGCCGTCGCATCGGCCCGAATATCCGGAACGATCCCCGGCGCTCACCTTTGGCCAGGAAAGCACGATGCGACAATTCGCGACGATCAGCTACCTCTGTGCGCCCGGATGGGCGCATGTCGCTCTGACAACGATCAGCTACCTCTGTGCGCCCGGATGGGCGCATGTCGCTTTGAAATCGCCGGTGAGGTCAGCGGGCTACAGTGTGGTCAGGTTCCGGCACGGCGCAAACGGTGCGCCATCTGGGACAGGTCGTCCTTGCCGCTGCCGAAAATACCGTCCAGCATGTGGAGCAGTTCGCGCACGGCGTCGGATTTACAGGAATAGTAAATCATCTGCCGGTCGCGGCGTGTGTCGACGAGGTCGAGCGCCCGCAACTTGGCGAGATGCTGGGACAGGGCGGATTGGCTGAGCATCACCTTCTCGGCGATGGCGCCGACCGACATTTCACCCTCGGCGAGATAGCTCATGATCAACAGGCGCTTCTCATTGCCCATCAGCATGAGAAACTCTGCCGCCGCTTCGGCGTTGACGATTAGCTTTGTCGAGACCATCGATCCCCCATGCTTCTTGTTCATCCTGACGCCATGGGGGCAATGGCATCTGATTCCATAAACTCACTCGTGAATCGGCACATGCGATTCAACGTCACCAACAAAAGGTAGAGCATTTCATTTAAATCTCAAGTGTTGCTTTTGATCAATCATAATTAAGTCCAGTGCCGACGTCGACCGAGGCCCGTCCGACCCTGGCCATTTCGACCAGAACGTGTCGCAATTCGCGTGCTGCTGCCAAGGGTTGTGGGAAGAAGACCCGGCAAACATCGTCGCCCGACACCAGATCCATACCATCGGCATCGAATCCGGCAATTATCCAGCCGTTGCCGGACACTTTCGTGAAATGCTTTGCATAAACGGCGATCGCGTCGAGATGGTCGGCGTTCATGTGGTCGATGGCGGATTGTTCGCTCGTCGCCAGTTCCTCGACGATCGGTCCGCTTGTGAGCACATCCGATTGATCGAGCTGATAGGCCTTGCCGAAGCCGCCGTTGAGGCTGGCGCGTTGCGGCTCGAGGCGAAAGATCGAAAAGTCGCCGAGACCGGCGTAAAGTTTCGCCTTGGGATTGCGGTTGAGATAACGGCGCTCGGTGCGGGCGTGTTCGCTTGATCCGCGCTCAAGCCGTGCCGCCTGGCAGACCAGTGTCAGGCGCGGGTGCGCCAGCGGGTCACCTTTGCCGGGTTCGCCAAGCAACAGGGAGCAGCGCGGATCGGCAAGCAGGGCGCCGGTGTGCGCCGAGAGCATCGAAACCAGGATCAGCGGCGCGCCATCAATGTCGGTGGCCACGCCGACCCTGCTGGCCAGCGGCGAGCCGGTTTGCGGTTCGATCACCGCCAGAGCGCCAAAGCGGGCGTTGCGCAGAAGCGTCTTGCCCAGCCGGATCGCTTCGGCGTCTGTCTCGCGGATCACGTCCTTCTTCGGTTCGTCCAAGGCGTCACCGCAATAAGTTGATTTATCTTCTCTAGTTATCGGTCAGCAAGCCGGATTTGACAAGGTCGTCGATCTCGGCTTTCGCAAGGCCGAAACGTGCCAGTATTGTCGCCGGCGACAAATCGTCATCGCCGGGCATGGTGGCCAGTGTTGGTTGCGAGCTCGAGAAACGCGGCGCCGGGGCAGGGCGCTCGAATGCACCCGCCGTCACAAAGGCGTTGCGTGCCCGATTGTGCGGATGGTGCTTCGCCTCTTGCAGCGATAGGACCGGGGCAACGCAGGCATCGGTTTGGGCAAACAGCAGGTCCCAGTCGTCGCGCGATTTCTGCCGGACCCGATGGGCAATGGCCGCGCGCATCGGCGGCCACAATGCCCTGTCGTACTGGCCGGATACAAAGCGCTCGTCGAGCGGCAGCAGCCTGGCGAATTCGGCGAAGAACTGCGGCTCGAGGCAGCCGATGGCGATATGGCGGCCGTCTGACGTCTCATAAGTGTCGTAGAAGGGGGCGCCGGAATCGAGCAGGTTCGCGCCGCGCTTTTCGCTCCACAACCCGGCCGCCATGAAGGCGTGCAGCGGCGTCGCCAGCATCGAGGCGCCTTCGACCATCGCCGCGTCGATGACCTCCCCCTTGCCGGTGCGTGAGCGCTGGAACAGGGCGGCCAGCACGCCGGCAATCAGCATCATGGCACCGCCACCGTAGTCGGCGACGAGGTTGAGTGGCGGGACGGGACGGCCGTCAGTGTGACCGATGGCGTGCAGCACGCCGCAATAGGCGAGGTAGGTGATGTCGTGGCCGGCGCGGCCGGCGAGCGGGCCGTCCTGGCCGAAGCCGGTCATGCTGCCGTAGATCAGCGCCGGGTTGCGTGCCAGCACCGCTTCAGGGCCGAGGCCAAGCCGTTCCATGACACCGGGACGAAAGCCTTCGAGCAAGATGTCCGCCTTTTCGGCCAGGCGCAGCAGCAGATCGGTGCCTTCCCGGCGCTTGAGGTCGATGCGCAGCAGTGCGCGGCCGTGGCGGTCGATGTTGTACTCATCCGGCAGCGACAGGAACTGGCTCGCCCCCGCCCGTTCGATGCGCAGCACTTCGGCGCCCATCTCCGACAGCAACAGGCCGGCCAGCGGCACGGGGCCGAGCCCGGCCATCTCGATCACCTTCAAACCGGCAAGCGGACCGGTCTTCCCGGCAGCTGGCAAGCCGGCGCTCATGACCGTCTACTTCGGCGCCATGCGGATGGCGCCGTCGAGACGAATGGTCTCGCCGTTCAACATCTGGTTCTCGATGATGTGAAGGGCGAGAGCGGCATATTCGGACGGCTCGCCCAGACGCGATGGGAAGGGCACGGCGGCACCCAGCGAATCCTGCACCTCTTGCGGCATGCCGGCCATCATCGGCGTCTTGAAGATGCCGGGCGCGATGGTGCAGACGCGGATGCCGGAACGGGCAAGGTCGCGCGCCACCGGCAGCGTCATGCCGACGACACCGCCCTTGGACGCCGCATAGGCGGCCTGGCCGATCTGGCCATCATAGGCGGCAACCGAAGCGGTGTTGACGATGACGCCGCGCTCGCCACCTTGCAGCGGCTCGAGCTTCGACGCGCGCTCGGCGACGAGGCGGATCATGTTGAACGTGCCGATCAGATTGACTTCGATCACCTTGCGGTACTGATCGAGGGGATGAGGACCATCTTTGCCGATCGTCTTCACGCCAATGGCGATGCCGGCGCAATTGACCAGGATACGCGGCTCGCCAAGCTTGGCGACGACGTCGGCGAGTGCAGCGGTTCCGCTGTCGGCACTGCTGACGTCGCACTGGACGGCAATGCCGCCGATCTCGGCCGCGACCTTGGCCGCGCGATCAATACCGACATCGAAGATGGCGACGCGGGCGCCCTTGGCGGCCAGCGCGCGCGCCGTTGCCTCGCCAAGACCGGAGCCGCCGCCGGTGACGATCGCGATCTGGCCGTTCGGGTTCATGGCGTCATCCTTTGATCTCAGGAACAGTGGGACGGATCAGGCGCCAGATCGACGGGAAAGGTCAAGCCATCGCCGCGATGGGATCGGCCACCCTGGCCTGATCGGCGTGGCAGACCTCGCCCGAGAGCCTGGCGACCGCGCCCGGCGCGATCTCGTGCGACAGCAGCCGGTCGAGATCGACAGGGCGCGGCATCGAAATCTGGCCGCGCGGAATCCGCTTGAAACCGAGCGGACCGTAATAGGGTTCGTCACCGACCAACATGACCGCGGGCGCGCCGGCCTTGGCGGCGGCCTCCAGCGCGATCGCCACCAGTCGGCGGCCGATGCCGAGATTCTTGAAGGCCGGCCGCACCGCAAGCGGCCCGAGCATCAGCGCGCGACCGGCGCCGGCGGCGACGCGGGTCATGCGCACCGAGGCGACGACAAGGTCACCATCGACGGCGACAAAGGACAGCGAGCGTTCGTGCCCTCCGGCTTCGCGGATCTTGTAGGCGGCCAGCACAAAGCGGCCGGGCCCGAAGGCTTCGTCGTTGATGGCTTCGATCTGGAGGTCATGCACCGGGGTTTCCGGCAGGTATTTCACGTCGGCAAGGCTCATGGTCTTTGCGTTCCGGTAAGGAGGAAAGGTTTGCTGCAAACGGCAGCATTCGCCAGTCAGCGCTTCATCAAGCGCGGGCGCCCTTTCGTCGTCGGTCAAACCGGATCAAAGCAAAGTCGAACATGCGGATTGTCCGCTAGCATCAATTTCCTGCCGCTGCAATCGGCCGTTTTTGTCCGTCGTTTCTGCCAAGTGACGGTCTGTTCAGCACCTGACGTCTTCGACAGGGCAGCCTTGCGCCTACATAAACCAATAGGACGCAAGGAGATTTGCATGGGATTGCTGGTTGAAGGCAGGTGGCAGGATCGCTGGTATGACACGGCGGACAACGGCGGCAGGTTCGTGCGGACGCACTCGCAATGGCGCGATTGGATCACCGTTGACGGAGCGCCGGCCGAAGGCCGGACGCGCGGCTTCAAGGCCGAGCCCGGCCGCTATCATCTCTATGTCTCGCTTGCCTGTCCATGGGCGCACCGGACGTTGATCTTTCGCGCGCTGAAGAAGCTGGAAGGCATCATATCGGTGTCGGTGGTGCATCATTTCATGGGCGCCAACGGCTGGACGTTTTTGGCTGAGGACGGCGCTACCGGCGATACACTTTACGGCCTCGACTTCCTGCACCAGATCTATGCCAAAGCCGATCCCGCCTATTCGGGCCGGGTGACGGTGCCGGTGCTGTGGGACAAAAAGGAGCAGACCATCGTTTCCAACGAGTCTTCCGAGATCATCCGCATGCTGAATTCGGCTTTCGACGAATGGGGCGATGCCAGGCTCGACTTCTATCCCGAGGACCTGCGCCGCGAGATCGACCGCATCAATGCGCTGGTCTATCCCGCGGTCAACAATGGCGTCTACCGCGCCGGCTTCGCCACCACGCAACGCGCCTATGAAGAGGCGTTCGGCGAACTGTTCGCGGCGTTGGATACGCTGGAGGAGCGGCTGTCAAAACAGCGCTATCTCGTCGGCAGCCGCATCACCGAGGCCGACTGGCGGCTGTTCACCACGCTGGTGCGCTTCGACCCGGTCTATGTCGGCCATTTCAAATGCAATCTGCGCCGCATCGTCGACTATCCGAACCTGTCCAATTATCTGCGGGATCTCTATCAGGTGCCTGGCGTGGCCGGGACCGTGAACCTGCATCATATCAAGGCGCATTATTACGCCAGCCATCAGACGATCAATCCGACGCGGATCGTTCCGGTAGGGCCGGAACTGGATTACGGCGCACGGCATGACCGGGCGCGGTTCGAGAAAGCGGCGGCCTGATCTACCAGTAGGGCGAGGGCTGCTCGTCGCCAAAAATCTCGGCGATCCGGCGCAGCGTCGCCGGCGTCGTGCCCTCAGGCAAGCGGTCGAGCGGGAAGAAGCCAGCTTCGGCGATCTCGTGGTCCGGCAGCTTCGGCGCCGTCTGGCTGAAATGCTCGATCAGGTAGAAGCCGACATGGTCGCGGCGGCTGGCGCGACGATTGAAATGCATCGACTTCAGCACCGGCGGGGCGGGCAA
>NZ_RZRQ01000590.1:0-2115 GCF_003997785.1 Mesorhizobium sp. M7D.F.Ca.US.004.01.2.1
ACCCTCGACTGGTCGATGGGTTATCCCCAGGCCATGCGCGCCAAGGCTGCGCGCGGCACCGGCATCGTGCTCACCGGCCCAGAGGATTTCGCGCGCATCACCAATGCGGCGCCTGCTGCCGCCCATTTCGGCGACTTCATGCTCGGCCTGCCGGGCGCGGTGGAAAACACCCGCGCCGCGATCGCCGCCGGAGCAACGGCCATCGGCAATCTGGGACAGTATTTCACCTTCCGCCTGCCCTATTGGGACGATGACGTGGCGACCACGGAAGCGACCGTCACCGCGCTCGGCCTGATCGCCGCGCAGGAGGCCGAAATCCTCGTCCATTCCAATCTCGACGACGGCTTCGCCGGGCTGTTCATCGACATGGCCTGCGCGCTCGGCATGGTGCTGGTCGAAAAGCACATCGTCGAGGATCTGATCGGCGCTCGGCTCGGCCATTGCTACGGCCACCACTTCAGCGATCCGCTGTCGCGCGCTGCTTTCCATTCCGCGCTGGTGCGGGTCAGCGACACGCCAGGCACCATGATCTTCGGCAACACCGTTTCATATCAGTCGACCCCGGCGGGCAACTACGCCAGCCTGGCAAGTTATCTCCTGGCCGACATTCTCGCCGTTGGGCGATGGCCCTCTGGCCATGCGATCAATCCGGTGCCGGTGACCGAGAACCAGCGCATTCCCGATGTCGATGAAATCATCGATGCGCAGACCTTCGCACATCGGCTCACGCTGCACGCACCGTTCTACGATCCGGTCTTCGACTGGACCAAGGTGGAGGCAATGGCCGATGTGCTGGTCGAAGGCGGGCGCCGTTTTGCCGATGCCGTCATGAAGGGGCTGGCCGAGCGCGGGGTGGATACCGAAGACCCGGCCGCGCTGATGTTCGCCATCCGCCGCATGGGGCCGAAACGCATGGAGGCGCTGTTCGGCCCGGGCGCGGACGGCATGCGCGGGCGCACGCCGCTGATCCATGCCGAATGGGCACGCGAGCTCAACCATAAGGCCGTCGCCTGGGTCGCGGCACAGAAGCCGCTCGAAAGCCCTAAACCCCTGACCGTCTGCATCGGCACGACCGACGTGCATGAGCACGGCAAATATCTCGTCGAACAGGCGCTCGAAGGCCTGGGCATCGTCATCGCCGATGCCGGTGTGGCCGTCGACCCGGAAATGCTCGTCGCCCGCGCCGCCGAAACCGGGGCCGATGCCATCGCCGTCAGCACCTACAACGGCGTGGCGCTGCGTTATGCACAGGCCGTGAAAGCGGCGATGGCGGCACGCGGACTTGCCTTGCCGGTGCTCATCGGCGGACGATTGAACGAAGTGCCCAAGGAGTCCAATTCGGGCCTGCCGGTCGACGTGACCAAGGATATAGCGGACCTAGGCTGTCTGCCCTGCGCCGACCTCGACGAAATGCTGAGTGCCCTGCGTTCCATCCGGCCGGTTGCCTGAAGCGGGTAGGTTTCGTTTTCCGCCATCGACTGGCGCGCGCCTCACCAGGCGCTCATGCCGCCGTCGACCGTCAGGATCGAGCCGGTGGCGAAAGAAGATTCGTCGCTGGCGAGCCACAGGATTGCATTTGCGATTTCAGTCGGTTGCGCGACGCGATTCATCGGCGAACGTGCGTTCAATGCCGCGACAAACCCCTGAGGATCGGGATGGGTTTCCAGCATGCTTTCGAAATAGCTCGACCAGGTAACGCCCGGCGCCACGGCATTGACGCGGATCTTGTCTGCAACATGGTCAAGCGCCATGGCACGCGTCAGCGCCGCGACGCCGCCCTTGGAGGCGACATAGGCCGCCCGATCGGCAAGTCCGACATGGGCCACGTTGGAAGCGGTGTTCACGATCACCCCGCCACCACTCGCGGTCATGACGGGAATGACATATTTGGAGCAGAGAAAGACGCCCTTGAGGTTCACGGCCATGAGCGCGTCCCAATCCGCCGCCGCAGTGGTGACGACCGAGCCGCGTATGCCGTAACCGGCATTGTTGACCAGGATGTCCACCCGGCCGAATGCCTCTTGCGCGCGGCGTACCATCGTCGCCACGGAGGCTTCGTCCGAGACGTCGGCCTCCGAGGCCAGTCCTCCGGTCCTGCCAGCCACCTCGCTGGCC
>NZ_RZRQ01000591.1:0-2104 GCF_003997785.1 Mesorhizobium sp. M7D.F.Ca.US.004.01.2.1
GAATACACGCGAGCCGGCAATCCGAGCCGCGACATGCTGGCCGATACATTGGCCAGGCTGGAAGGCGGCGCTGGAGCGGTCGTCACCTCCTCGGGCATGGCGGCGGTCGACCTGCTGCTTGGGCAATTGGGACGAGACGAACTCATCGTTGCGCCGCACGATTGCTATGGCGGCACCTACCGTCTGCTCTCGTTGCGTCGCGACAAGGGGCATTTCGACGTCCTCTTCGTTGATCAGGGCGACGCAGCAGCGTTGTCCGCAACGTTGTCAAAGAAGCCAGCTCTCGTCTTGATCGAGACACCGAGCAACCCGCTGATGCGCGTCGTCGATATCCGCTCGATCGCTTCTCAGGCAAAGGCCGTCGGCGCTAAGGTTGCCGTGGACAACACCTTCCTGTCGCCTGCTCTGCAGCGGCCGATCGCGCTGGGCGCGGATTTTGTCGTCCATTCGACCACAAAATACCTGAATGGCCATTCCGATGTGGTAGGCGGCGCCATCGTCGCGACGCAAGCGGGCGATGCGGGCGCACTCTCCGAGTGGGCCAAGATCACCGGCGTGACAGGTGCACCTTTCGATGCCTACCTGACACTCAGAGGCCTTCGCACGCTGTTCCCGCGCATCGAGCGGCAGCAAACAAACACAGCGGCGGTCGCCGCATTCCTGCAAAGACAGGCACAAGTCAGCGCGGTCCATTATCCGGGTCTCGAATCCCATCCAGGCCATGCGATCGCCAAGGCTCAGCAAGCCGGGTTCGGAGCGATGCTGAGCTTCGAACTGGCTGGAGGCGTTGAGGCGGTTCGGCGCTTCGTCGAAGCGGTCGAAGTTATCACGTTGGCCGAGTCTCTCGGTGGCGTCGAGAGCCTTATTGCCCATCCGGCTACCATGACCCATGCTGGAATGGGCGCCGAGGCCCGAAAGGTCGCCGGAATAAGCGACAGCCTGCTGAGGCTATCGGTCGGCCTCGAAGCGGAGACTGATCTGATCGCCGACCTTGAGCTAGCGCTTTCCAAAGCCGCTGGTTAGGAGGGGCCGATGTGATGGGAGCGCAGAGGTGGTCAAAAAACGGCGCTATCGACATCGTCGCTGGTTGCTATAGCGTGACGACGGCCTGAAGACGAGCCCTGTCCACTGTCGTGGCTACGGCGCAGTTGGATTCATGAGGCAAGCTCGTTTTCGTTTGGAGGGACGAGTGATGGACTTCGATCCTGCATTCCTGTCGCGACTGCAATTCGCCTGGGTCATCGGCTGGCACATCCTGTTACCAGCCATCACCGTGGGATTGGCCGCGTACATCGCGATGCTCGAAGGCCTGAATTTTTTCACCGGGAAGGACATCTATCTCCGCATCTCGACGTTCTGGATCAAGATATTTTCGATTGCTTTCGGCATGGGCGTCGTCACCGGGGTCGTCATGCCTTTCCAGTTCGGTACGAACTGGAGCCGCTTTTCCGACGCAACCGCAAATGTGCTTTCCCCGCTTTTCGCCTATGAGGGCCTGACGGCGTTTTTCCTGGAGGCGGCCTTCCTCGGCGTCCTTCTTTTCGGACGGCAACTGGTGCCGCGCTGGGCGCATTTCGTTGCCGCGCTAATGGTGGCGCTCGGCACTTTGCTGTCTTCATTCTGGATCCTGTCTGCCAACAGCTGGATGCAGACGCCGGCCGGCTACGAGATCATCGATGGCCGTTTCTTCCCGACGGACTGGTTCAAGGTGGTCTTCAATCCTTCCTTTCCCTATCGGCTGGCGCATACCGTCGTCGCGTTCTTCGTCACGACAGGCTTCGTCGTCATGGGCGTCGGCGCCTATTTGATGCGTCGCGGGCGGTCCGTTGAGGAAGGCCGAACGATGCTGTCGATGACGCTCTGGCTGCTGACCGTGCTGGTCCCGCTGCAGATGTTCATCGGCGACCAGCACGGTCTGAACACGCGCGACCACCAGCCGGCCAAGCTCGCCGCGATTGAAGCGCGCTGGGAAACTGCCCGACAGGTGCCGCTTACCCTTTTCGCCATTCCGGATGACAAAGCCGAGCGCAACCTCTTTGCCATAGATCTTCCATGGCTTGGCAGCCTCGTTCTCACCCATGAGCTTGACGGCGAGGTTAAGGGC
>NZ_RZRQ01000592.1:0-2077 GCF_003997785.1 Mesorhizobium sp. M7D.F.Ca.US.004.01.2.1
GCCGTCAATGGTGCGCGGCAATGTCAACTTGTCCTCGATCTCGAGCCGGAAGCGATTGCCTGGCAGCCTGACGCAGCGTGCCGGATAGACGTCGCAGTCGTAGTGACGGGCAAGGGTCGCCAGCACCCGATTGCTCTGGCAGGGACGGCCGAAGAATGTCGTGTCCAGGCCATTGGAGAATTTCTGGTCGACAAGGATGCCGATGTTGCCGCCATTCTCCAGCACCCCTGCCAACGCGAATGAGGCGCCGGCCATCGACGGCAGCAATGAGCCCATGGTCGAGCGGCGCGTCGACAGGATGTAGTCGGCGAGATAGGGATTGTTGGGCGGGCGAAACAGCGCCGTGATGTTCATGCCGAAGGTCGCCGCCGCCACCGGCAAGAGTTCGAAATTGCCGAGATGGCCGGTGAAGACGATGTGTGGCCGCTTTTCGGCGGCGATCTCGACGAAATGCTCTATGCCCTTGACCTCGACGCGGCCGGGCTTGCTGGCCGCGGGATCGTAGTCGAACAGGGCGTCGAGAAAGATGTATTCGGCGGCAAGGCGGGCCATGTTGCCCCACATGTCGGAGGCGATCGCCTGGATTTCGGCCTCGCCCTTTTCCGGATAGGCCTTGCGCAGATTGTCGACAGCGACCTGATGGCGTCCCACCCAGGGGCCAACGCGGCGTGCGACGCGGTCGGCAAAGTTCAGCGCACTGTCGGCCGGCAGCAGACGCAGGACCGAGATGATCATCATAGCCGCGCGCGCCACCAGCCAGTAGTTCAACTGGCGCAGCTGCCTGCCGTAGCGAAATTTGAGATCCCGGCGGAACTTCTTGAACACAGAGGTCAAGGCTCTAGCCGACGCGCAGGATGATCTTGCCAAACACGTCGCGGCCTTCCATGCGCTTCAGCGCGGCATCGATACCGTCAAAGTCGACTTCGGTGTCGATGACCGGGGCGACCTGTCCCGCCGCCATTTTCTGCATGGCGTTGGCCATGTTCTCCATGCGGCAGCCGAAGGAGCCGAGCAGCTTCAATTGCTGCTGGAACAACTGCATCAGGTTGATCTGCGTCGACACGCCGGAAGTCGAACCGCAGGTCACCAGGCGGCCGCCACGCTTCAGGCACAGCATGGAAGCGGCAAAAGTGTCGGCGCCGACATGTTCGAACACGACGTCGACGCCCTTCTTCTTGGTCAGCTTGCGCACGACGCCCTCGAAACGGTCGTCGCGATAGTTGATGACATGGTCGGCGCCGAGCGCCTTGGCCTTGTCGATCTTGTCGTTCGAGCCGACCGTGGTGATGATGGTGCAGCCCATTCGCTTGGCCAGCTGGATGGCCGCCGAGCCGATGCCGGATCCGCCGGCATGGATGAGAATGGTCTCGCCGGGCTGCAGCCTGGCGTTGTCGAACAGCATATGCTCGACCGTGCCGAAGGTAACGGGCGCCACCGCCGCACCGATGTCGGTCACGCCGGGCGGGGCAGGAACCAGCAGGCGGGCCGGCAGGTTGATCTTTTCCTGCGCGAAGCCGTCGAGATGGAAGCCGTGAACGCCCGAAACATGTTCGCAGAGATTGTCGCGGCCTTCGCGGCAGGCGCGGCAAAGGCCGCAGGTGCGCGCGCCGTAGATCGACACCAATTGTCCGGGCAGCAGGCTGGAAACGCCGGGGCCGACCGCCTCGACCTCGCCGGAGGCTTCGGCGCCGACGACCAGCGGCAGCTTGCGCTTGGCGAAGGCCATGCCGCGCCAGCCCCAGACGTCGATGTGGTTCAGCGCCACCGCCTTGATGCGCAGCGTGACTTCACCGAGTGCCGGCGGTGGGGGAGGCGGCAGGTCCACCGTCTCAAGACGGCGGTCCTCTATAAGTTGCAATGCGCGCATGGGGCCTGTCGGTTCAGTCTGGCTGAAAAAGGTCGCTTAGACCGGTTCCCGCGCCATGACAAGGCAAGTGTTCTGGCCGCCGAAACCGAAGGAGTTCGACAGAACGGTGCGAACCTCGGCATTACGCTTCTTGTTCGGCACCACGTCGAGCACGATCGCGGGGTCGGGATTGTCATAGTTGATGGTCGGCGGAATGACGCTTTCGCGCAT
>NZ_RZRQ01000593.1:0-2069 GCF_003997785.1 Mesorhizobium sp. M7D.F.Ca.US.004.01.2.1
GCGCAAGACGCTCATCAACGCCGCTCGCGTGCAGATCTTTTTCGGTGCGCAGGACGCTGACGATCTGCGCTACGTTTCCGAGCAGCTCGGCGAAACGTCGGATGTGCAAAAGGACGTGACGCGCACCAAGGCAACGTTGTTCGACACTTATTACACGCGCTCGGAGCACCGCAAGGAAGTGCGACGGCCCCTGATGCGGCCGGATGAAATCCGGACGCTCGACAAGAACAAGGTCATCATATTGCCACGCGGCGAACTGCCGATCCTGGGCACCCGCAATTTCTATTTCGCCGACGGCCAGCTCGCCAAACGCGCGTTCATGCCCCTGCCCGCCTTTACCGACGCTTCGCGCACGAAAATCCCTGGATTGGACGCTTCCGCGGCGGTTCCATCTCCTGCGCTCCCGACCATTGTGCCGACAACACCGGCGTACCGCTCAGGCCTCTTGCAAACCCGCCTGCGGCGCGGCGCAACATTTGCCGCAAAAGCAGGCCCTATAGCTCCGCCGCCGGGCCGGCGCGCAATCGTAAAAGAACGGCTGAAAACAACAGTCGCCGCAGCCGTGCCGGCTTATGCCGCCGTGGATTTTTCTGCTCTGGCGGCCAAAGCGGTGACAACACGCATAGCGCCCGACAAAGAAGCGGCGGTTGCGGCGATCATGAACAAGGTGCGTTCTCTTCGCGCCAACGCAGCCGATACCGAGAGTTTCGATCTAAATCTCAGCATCGTCGAAGATGCTTTGCCTGATCTAGTCGATTAGCCGAGCAATCTACGGCGACCGCCGACAACGCGCCTCCCGCCCAACCGCGCAGGCCGCATTTGATGCGCCAGCCGCTGCGTAAAGGGGTGCCAGAGATGCCCTTTTGCACGGGACTTGACCAACTCGCTCCCGCTACTCGTTGCGAGCCAGAACGGAAACCAAGACGGAAATATCCGAGCAAGGAAGCTGCCGAGTTGCGTTGATGATCACCTGGTGGGAAGCTGACAGGCGTTTTGTGGAAAGTGCCTGCCGAAACCACCGAGCATTGGGGAGCTGGCGCGCTTGCAGACATGGTTGCGCGGCCTAGATGCTCTTTAGCGGAGATCGCACTGCCGCCGGAGACATGGTTTGCCCCGCTTTTTTCTGCACCTCGTGCTTGCCGGGCGCCGTCATCCTGATCCGGAAGGGAGCGAATTCCCAGACCATGAAAGTGCCGTTCGCGAAGCGATCGCCGCTGCAAAGGACATGATGGCGGAAGGATTGCGAGGTGGGAAGCCGCTAATACGCAATGCATCGTTTGAAATCGTAGTCGACGACGGCGCCGTTGTCGCGACCGTAACCTTCGCCGAGGCCGCCGATCATGGGAGCTAGGCGATTGTACCGAGTAGCCTCTCATACTCCTGTTCCGGCTCACTGTAGGTGCCGTCGGCGATTTGGAACAGACCATAACGATCTCGGATCACGATCTCACCCCGTCTGGCCTTGATCAGTCCCATCCCCTCAAGCTCCTGGATAGCGACGGTTACACCCGGCCGTCGCACGCCGAGCATGACGGCCATGAACTCGTGGGTGATAGAAAATCGGTCGTCGCGCACCCGGTCCTGGCACATCAGGAGCCAGCGCGCCAACCGTTCCTCCAGTTTTGATCGGGCATTCACCAGAGCGGTATAGCTGGCCTGGATGAAGAGGGTCTGGACATAGAGCAGCAGCAGCGCCTTCAGCGTGTTGCTTTCAGCCAGAGCCGTCGTCAGCGCCCCGGCAGGCACCCGGATTCCGCTGCCTCCCACCTGCATGTAAGTGTCATGGGCGGCGCGGTCACCACCGAGCACAACGAGAGCGCCGGTCATGCCTTCCATCCCAATCAGGCCGACCTCGGTATCGCGGCCTTTCGGTATTTTGGCGACGACTGACGCGATGCCCGTTTCGATAAAATACACATATTCGATAACGGATTTCGCGGTTTCAAGGGAGGTCCGCAGCGGCAGATCCACGGGCTCCAAATGGGGCGCGAGCAACGCCAGGTCCACGGGAGAAAGTCGCTGCAGCAAGGCGTTTCGATAGATTGTTTTAGGCTGGTTATCCATAACTC
>NZ_RZRQ01000594.1:0-2061 GCF_003997785.1 Mesorhizobium sp. M7D.F.Ca.US.004.01.2.1
CTATCTCGAGGGCTGCACGGCGCCGCAACGCGACGAGAACCAGCTTCACGCCGCGGTCGTCGAACTGGTGGCGCTCGACGACGCCGAGATCAAATACTCAACGGTGCAGAACTGGTACCCCGGCGACGCCGAGGGCAAGGGCGGCATCTACAATTTCGTCACCAAGCGCGGCGACTGCCGCGGCGACCGCTCGAAGATTTCGTGGACGCAAGTCGAGACCGGCTCGGCCATCACCTGGAAATACCCGAGCTGCATCCTGCGCGGCGACGATTCCTCGGGCGAGTTCTATTCGATCGCCGTGTCGAACGGCTATCAGCAGGTCGACAGCGGCACCAAGATGATCCATCTCGGCAAGAACACGTCGAGCCGCATCATCTCCAAGGGCATCGCCGCCGGCTTCTCGCAGAACACCTATCGCGGCCAGGTCTCGGCGCACCGCAAGGCGACCAACGCCCGCAACTTCACCAACTGCGACTCGCTGCTGATCGGCGACCAGTGCGGCGCGCACACGGTGCCCTACATGGAAGCCAAGAACTCGACGGCGCAGTTCGAGCACGAAGCGACGACGTCGAAGATTTCCGAGGACCAGAAATTCTACGTCATGCAGCGCGGTATCCCTGAAGAGGAAGCTATCGCACTGATCGTCAACGGCTTCGTCAAGGACGTCATCCAGCAACTGCCAATGGAGTTCGCGGTCGAAGCGCAGAAGCTGATCGGTATCTCGCTGGAAGGCTCGGTGGGCTAAGTGACCATGGCGACGCAGCTGCCGAGAGAAGAAATCTGGTTTGCCGTACGCTGGCGGCGGCTGTGGGCTGTCCGCCGCGAGGGCAAGATCGCCATGGCCAAATTTGCCGCCGCGACAATTGTTTCGGCATTTGCCGGCGTCCTGCTCATTGCCTTCGTCAATGTGTTCCTCGGCATTGCCGTCTTCTCGGCCGGTTTTGGCATGTCCCTATCGTGGTTCATGGCCCTGCAGCGCCGGCACACCGACTACTCCATCACTTACGGCGATTATTTCAGAGAAAAGAACAATGCTTGAAATCAGAAACCTGCACGCCCGCATCGTCGATGACGGCACCGAAATCATCCGCGGCTTGAACCTGACGGTGAAAGCCGGCGAGGTCGCCGCGATCATGGGGCCGAACGGCTCGGGCAAGTCGACGCTGTCCTACATCCTCGCCGGCCGCGAGGACTATGAAGTGACCGAGGGCGACATCCTCTACAACGGCCAGTCGATCCTCGAAATGGATCCAGCCGAGCGCGCCACGTCAGGCATCTTCCTCGCCTTCCAGTACCCGATGGAGATACCGGGTGTGGCGACCATGGAATTCCTGAAAGTGGCGATGAACGAGCAGCGCAAGGCGCGCGGCGAGGAACCCTTGAAGATCCCGGAATTCCTGAAGCGGGTGAAGGAAGCAGCCGCCTCGCTCAGCATGGACATGGCGATGCTGAAGCGGCCGCTCAATGTCGGCTTCTCCGGAGGCGAGAAGAAGCGCGCCGAGATCCTGCAGATGAAGCTGCTGGAGCCGAAGCTGTGCGTGCTCGACGAGACCGATTCTGGCCTCGACATCGATGCGCTGAAGATCGTTTCGGACGGCGTCAACGCATTGCGCGCGCCAGATCGGGCATTCCTGGTCATCACCCACTATCAGCGCCTGCTCGAACACATCGTGCCCGATACCGTGCACGTGCTCTACAAGGGCCAGGTCATCAAGTCGGGCGACAAGTCGCTGGCGCTTGACCTAGAAGCCAATGGCTACGCCGGCGTGATCGGCGAAGCCGCGTGAGATGCCAGAAGGCAAGGCAAGACTGATGAATATGCACTCGACACCCCAACGCACGCAGGCCGAAACAGCGTTGATCGACGCGTTCGGCGACCGGCTGTCGCTGCTGCCGGGCGACGGCGCGGTGATGCTGAAGCGCGACGACGCCATCGAGGCGATCAAGCACGGCCTGCCGACGCGGCGTGTCGAATCCTGGCATTACACCGACCTGCGCCGGTTGTTGAATGCGGTGCCGGACTTCGATCCGGCCGCCATGGCCAAAGCCATTGCACCGATT